>CAZVAD010000004.1:779-6338 GCA_964624645.1 uncultured Mariniphaga sp. | reverse complement strand
CTGAATGTACTGACCCCTCACGGGAAGTGGCATATCCACTCCACTTACGGAGATACGCTGCGCATGTTGACGCTTTCGCGGGGAATGGAACCGTGCTGGCTCAGCGAGAAGGATGCAGAAGAATTGGGAATCAGGGACAACGACTGGGTGGAAGTGCTGAACGACAACGGGGTCTATTGCACGCGCGCCTGCGTGAGCGTTAGGATACCCAAAGGAATCTGTATTATTTACCACTCGCCGGAGCGCACCTATTCCGTTCCCAAATCGCCAAGTCGCGGAAACCGAAGGGCAGGGGGGCATAACAGCCTCACCCGTGTGCATTTGAAGCCCAATCTGCTGGTGGGCGGGTATGGCCAGTTTACCTTTGGCATCAATTACTGGGGGCCGGTGGGCGTAAACCGCGACACTTTTGTTTTTGTGAAAAAAATGGACAAAGTTGAATTTTAATCGAAAAAAGCAGGAAATTATGAATATACGATCACAAATTTCAATGGTTTTTCACCTCGATAAGTGCATTGGCTGCCACACTTGCTCCATTGCCTGTAAAAATACATGGACTGACCGGAAAGGGGCGGAATATATGTGGTGGAACAATGTGGAGACCAAGCCGGGAACAGGTTATCCTACAAAATGGGAAAACCAGGAGATGTATAAGGGCGGTTGGGAGAAAAACGGTAAATCCGTTCAGTTGAAGGGGGTGGGCAAAGTGAAGGGAATGAAAAAGATTTTTCATAATACGCACCTGCCTACAATGGATGACTATTACGAACCGTGGAGCTATCAGTATGAAAAGCTGCTGGATTCCCCTGAAGGTGATGATCAGCCAACGGCTGAGCCAATTTCCCTGATTACCGGTGAAAAAATCACCCCTAAGTCAGGTCCAAACTGGGATGACGATTTGGGCGGATCGCCCGAATATGCCCGCAAGGATGTAAACTTTAAGGATCTGACGCCTGCCGAGCAGGAAACAATGTTTCAACTGGAGCAGATGGTGATGTTCTATCTGCCCCGCATCTGTAACCACTGCCTGAATCCCGCATGTGTGGCGGCCTGTCCTTCCGGCGCAATCTACAAAAGGGGAGAGGACGGCATCGTGCTGATCAATCAGGAACGCTGCCGGGCGTGGAGAATGTGCATAACGGCCTGTCCCTATAAAAAAGTCTATTTTAACTGGCACACCGGGAAATCCGAAAAGTGTATTCTCTGTTATCCGCGCATTGAAACCGGGCAGGCTCCCGCCTGCATGCACTCCTGTGTAGGCAGGATACGTTATTTAGGCGTAATGCTTTATGATGCAGACCGGCTGCATGAGATCGCCTCAGGCGATGAGAAAGACCTGATTAAAAACCAGTTGGATTTGTATCTTGATCCCAATGACCCGGAAGTGATTGCCGAAGCTAAAAAATGCGGCATCCCGGATTCAACTATTGAGGCTGCCCAAAAATCACCGGTATGGAAATATGTGAAGGAGTGGGGGGTGGCGCTGCCGCTTCATCCCGAGTTCAGAACATTGCCAAGCCTGTTTTATGTGATGCCGTTGCTGCCGGCGATGGCGCAGATAAATGACAACAATAAATATGATTCCGTTGGCGATTCGTTGTGGGACGACATGGACAACCACCGGCTTCCGCTGAAGTATCTTGCAAGTCTTTTCAGCGCAGGGGATACCGCCATTGTTGGAAATATTCTGAAAAAGCTGATGAGCGTCCGATTGCACCGCCGGGAGGTTACCGTGGGCGACATCAGCCGGGAAACAGCGGACAGAAGATTGCTGGAATCGGGATTGACCGCTTCTGTGGCTGATGATATTTACCGGCTGACTTCGCTTGCCAGACTGGAAGACCGGTTTGTCATTCCGCCCGCTCACCGCGAAGAAGCCATTGAAATGATTGAAGACACCCAGGAACACAAAGGAAGCATGGGCTTTGGATTTTTGAAAAAACCGAAACGCGGATTGTAGATGAACGATTTGGAACACTATACCGCTTTGGCTGAGATTTTCAGGTATCCGTCCTCTGAAAGGGAGACTTTTATTGACGAGTGGCGGAAAATTGTTCATAGTTATCTTCCGGAATCGGAGTCCAAACTGGAACATTTTATTTCACATGTGCGTGAAAAGGTGTTGAGTGAACAGCAGGAGTACTATATCAGTACGTTCGATGTGCAGGCGCTCTGCTTTTTGGATGTCGGCTATGTGCTTTATGGGGAAGACTATAACCGGGGCGTGTTTCTTGCAAATATGAAAAAGGAACAGGAACGCGCCGGCAATGATTGTGGCAGCGAACTTCCCGATCATCTGCCGAATGTGCTGACCCTGTTGCCCAAAATGGAAGAACCAGCGCTTGCCGAAGAACTGGCCGTCTCCATGGTGATCCCTGCCCTTGAAAGAATGATTGGTTCTTTTCGGATTGAAGGGAATGTTTATCAGGGAATGCTTGAAATTGTTTGCGGAATCATGCAAAATGATTTTTCGGATTCCGAATTTGAAAGATTCAGTTTCACCACACAACAGAAAGCCAAAAGCTTTGAACACCTCCCGCAGTGGAGAAATATTAAATGAAATTTTGAAACAACTTATTATAAAGCAGTTATGAACGGAACAATTTTCTTTATCGTGTTGCCTTACCTGGCGCTTTTTTCCTTTTTGTTTGGGAGTATTTACAGGTATCGTTACTTCGGATTTCAGGTATCCTCACTTTCCAGTCAGTTTCTGGAGAGCAAACAGTTGTATTTTGGCAGCAGGCCGTTTCACTGGGGCATTATTTTTCTCTTCTTTGGCCATCTGACTGCTTTTTTGGTTCCAGGGTCAGTGTTGCTGTGGAACAACAAGCCGCTCAGGCTGCAAATCCTTGAAGTCACTGCCTTTGCTTTCGGGTTGATGGCTTTTGCGGGGTTGATCCTACTGATTATCCGTCGCTTCAGAAATAAACGGCTTCACGTGGTAACAACCAAAATGGATATTTTTGTCTATCTCATTCTGTTGAACCAGGTAATTACCGGGCTATGGACTGCTTTCTTTTTTCGTTGGGGCTCTTCATGGTTTGCATCGGTATTGACGCCTTACCTGTGGTCAATTTTTAAGTTTAACCCTGACGTAGCAGCAGTCGCACAACTTCCTTTTATGGTTCAGTTGCATATTGTTTCAGCTTTTGTTCTCATCGGAATGATCCCATTCACCCGGTTTATGCATTTTTTGGTTTACCCGCTTCAATACTTCTGGAGACCCTACCAACTGGTAATATGGAATCACCGGAAAAAACCGGTGGGTGTGGATTGAGAAGATTGTGAACAATAAATTAATGATGTCCGTATGCGCTTTCGATTTTACTTGTGGATTTTGCTTTTCCTGTTGGGAAGTTGTTCCGTTTCACTTCATCAAATGCCTGCATGGTTAGGCGAATACATGGAGTCATTGGAGATTCAGAAGTTAGGCGATGAAACACCTGAAATCAGTTACCAAGTTGTATCGGAAAATGTGGTGAAAGTGTCGGTTTCACTCCATCTGAAAGATTCGGTTTTTCAGGATGCCTGGCAGATTGACATTACGCCGGCATTTATCCCCGATTTTCATTGGGCGCCCCACCTGACACCTACGGATGAACACATCATTGCACAACATGCTTTTCGTTCGCCTGCGCTGATTGCAGCTTCTGCCGGCAAAAAACTGACTTTGATCCCCGATTTGGATCTGATGATGAAAGAGACTCCTGTGGAGTGGTACATGGATTTGAATGCGCCGGAAAACAGGCTCACCCTTGGGCTTGGTCGCTATGAGGTGAGGGAGCATGTGCTTTATGTTCACAAACCGGGCGCGGTTTTTCCTCCCGGGAAAATGGAGTTTGGCTTTTATATTCTGGTTTCCGGGGACAAAAAGAGCATCCTGAATCCGTTCAGGGATGCCGCTTCATTTTTGTGGGAGAACTGGGGAAAAGCTGCTGCACGCAGCATGATTTCCGGTTTTGCCGACCCTGAAAAATATGCGGAACGCACATATGCCTGGGCGTTTGACACCTGGAAAGAGAGTATTTGGCAGGAATTCAGCCTGAACGGGAAAGATGTGGGCGCTCCGGTTTTTATCGTAAATACCACCCAAAGCCCCAATTATCCGGGGGAAATCAACGAAAGGGAGTTTCGCTCCATATGGAACCAGGCGTGGTTCAGTTCGCTGCGTTCGGCATCGGGGCTGTTTCGCCATGCCCGCCGGACAAATAACCCCAAGCTGTTGGAACATGCTCTGAAAACCAAGGAGCTTGCACTGGCTTTCCCTCAGGAAAAAGGATTTTTCCCGGGATTGATCGGAACGGAAATGGAACGGATTGAGATCAACGGCGAGAGGTATAAACGCTCAAAAGGATGGGATACTTATTTTTTTGGAAACTCTGACCGCAATCCCTATACCCGTGATGCCCGGCAATCGCCCTATCATATATTGGACATGAGCTTCACGGCCAACCAGATGTTGTTGTGGTACGAAGAGCTGGAGCAGGATGAGAGGCTGCTGGAATATGCTGTGCGGTATGCTGATGCACTGATGGGAATTCAGTTTGAAAATGGTTTTTTTCCGGGGTGGCTCAGCAGGGAGTCCCTGAAACCGTTAGAGCATTTGAACGCTTCACCGGAATCGTCCATGTCGGTTGTTTTTCTGATGAATCTGTATAAGCTGACGAATAACGGAAAGTACCTGGATTCTGCGCTCCACGCTATGGATGCCATTGCTTCCCGGATTGTCCTTTCCGGGCAATGGGAAGATTTTGAAACTTACTGGTCGTGCTCGCGCTATGGTTCTGATTTTTTGGTCGGGAAAAAGGTTGAACGGAACAATCAGTTTAAGCAAAATACACTCTCCATGTTCTGGACTGCTGAAGCATTTCTGCACTGTTACCGGCACACAGGAGAGAAAAAACACCTTGAGTTGGGGGAACGCACCCTGGACGAGTTGCTGATGTTTCAGGCATCGTGGCAGCCGCCGTTTATCCACGTGAGGACTGTCGGTGGTTTTGCTGTGATGAACGGCGACGGTGAATGGAGCGATTCCCGCCAGAGCCTTTTTTCGGAACTGATTCTCCGGTACGGCGAACTCTTTTCCCGCGAAGAATATATGGAGCGCGGCATTGCTGCCCTGTTTGCCTCTTTTGAAATGATGTATTGCCCCGAAAACAGCAGGACAAAAGAGCTTTGGGAGAAAGTGTGGCCCTTTTTCAATGAAAAGGATTATGGTTTTATGATGGAAAATTACGGACATTCCGGCTATACCAGTCCTGACGGCCTGGGGATCGGCGAATTCACCATTTATGACTGGGGAAATGGCGCTGCTTCAGAAGCATATAACCGCATAGCTGATCATTTCGGAAAAGAGTTTATCATGCAGTTTTCAAAACCGTTAAAACGTCAGTAACCAGTATCCGCCTGCCAAACGCGCCGGCCTCCTCTTTGTCTTTAATGAATACCCGCACATACTTGATTTCATGGGTATGTTGTTGGTGTTCAGTAGTTTGTAAAGATTTCTCCCTGCGGTCGAAATGACCCTTGATTTTCAGGGGTTTGGTTGCAATGTAGGGC
>CAZVAD010000004.1:0-769 GCA_964624645.1 uncultured Mariniphaga sp. | reverse complement strand
ATCATTTTCCGCTCCTTTAATTTTATATAAATTGAAAATTGAAAGTTGAAAATTGAAAATGGAATAAATTAAATTGGGTGGATTTAAGCTGCAAATGCAACTTTTTGGTTAAAATATATAATTATTATGGAAAAGAGAGAAAACATTGTAATGAACAAATCATATGCTTTTGCATTGCAGATAATAAAACTGTACAAATACTTGATTGCAGAACATAAAGAGTTTGTGTTGTCAAAGCAGGTATTGCGAAGCGGAACCGCCATAGGTGCATTAATAAAAGAAGCAGAACATGCCCAGTCTAAAGCGGATTTTATCAGTAAAATGAGCATTGCCCTGAAGGAAGCAAATGAAACAGGATATTGGTTAATGCTTTTAAAAGACAGCAACTATCTGGACGAGAAAAACTTTGCTTTGATTCATAAACCCTGTACGGAATTAATCCGGCTCCTGGCAAGTATCGTCAAATCATCAAAGCAAAATAAATAATTTTCCATTTTCCACTTTCAATTTGACGCCTGCCTGCCGGTAGGCAAGTTGTCAGGTTCTTCGAACGCTAACAAGTCAGTCCACTTTCCACTTTCCATTTTCCACTTTCAATTTGACGTTGTCAGGTTCTCCGAACGCTAACAAGTCAGTCCACTTTCCACTTTCCACTTTCAATTTTCCATTTTCCATTTTCCACTTTCAATTTGACGTTGTCAGGTTCTCCGAACGCTAACAAGTCAGTCCACTTTCCACTTTCCACTTTCAATTTTCCATTTTCCATTTT
>CAZVAD010000003.1:49152-86385 GCA_964624645.1 uncultured Mariniphaga sp. | reverse complement strand
GTACCAAGAAAGGCCCTTCTTGATACCGTGCTTTTACTCGAATTTTTCTCCATAACAAAAATTTTTAATCTACTAAGTATTAAGTGTTTTCAATTATTTTGACAAAAAAATCTGTTAAATATAATCATTATTGGAATTCATTCAACATCAAGTGCTTATTTTGATTCAAAAAAATGAATAAAAACGCTTTCAAAAGAGCAGATTCCAGGTAAAATTCAAAAAATGCTGTGTTTTTTTCGCAAAACGCTATGAGCATTTTTTCAGGGCTTGATTTTTTTCGCAGAATTGGCGATAGGCTCACTAAATATTTTCCGATCGGATTAATCGCATGTGCAGGTTTCAAGGCAATCCACAATCTGGCTCAGAATATCATGCTTCAGGTAATAGTATGTGTTTTTCCCTTCCCGTTTGGAGCAAAGCACTCCCCGGTTGCGCAGGATTCCCAGATGATGGGATGCGGTGGACTGTTCGATATCCAGTGTTTCGTGAATTTGGGTGACGGTGAGTCTTTTTCCGCCTTCAAGATATTTTAAAATGGCTATTCTGATGGGATGGGCAATTGCTTTCAGCATACCGGCGGCAATTTCCAATCTGTCCTTATCTAAAATACTGGCATCAAGCATTATCAAATATTTAAAAATACAAATATATGAATATTCAGCGACAAAGCTGTTCCGGTGATTCTGTTCGTAACATTTATAAAAATTGGCATTTGAAAAGATTTTTCCGATAGAATAAGTTTTTTTCAACCAAAATATT
The DNA here is from genome assembly GCA_964624645.1 of uncultured Mariniphaga sp. Classification (GTDB taxonomy): domain Bacteria; phylum Bacteroidota; class Bacteroidia; order Bacteroidales; family Prolixibacteraceae; genus Mariniphaga. The sequence goes on along the minus strand of CAZVAD010000003.1, from coordinate 85,626 downwards.
CTAAGTTCGTTACTTCATACAAAGCATAAATGTTTGATTCTGGATGAGTAAAATAAAATCCATTCGTTTCCCGATAGAGAAAGAGCTGAAGGAGTTTGAAGCATACTTCAAAAAGAACCTGAAAAGCGATATTCCCCTGCTGAAAACGGTACTCAATTTTTTGTACCGGACAAAAGGAAAGCAATTGCGCCCCATGCTTGTCTTTCTTTCTGCAAAATTGATTGGCGAAACCAATGAATTCACCCAACTGGCAGCCTGTTCCGTGGAACTGCTGCACACAGGCACGCTGATTCATGACGACGTGGTGGATGAATCCTACGAGCGCCGTGGTGCATTTTCCATCAATGCATTGTGGCGAAACAAACTGGCTGTGCTGACAGGCGATTACATTCTGGCTCAGGGGCTGAGATTGCAGGCTGAACATGAAAAATTCAATTTTTTGAAATTGATCTCCCGCACCGTGCAGGACATGAGCGAAGGGGAGATTCTGCAAATCAAAAAGAGCAGAAAGCTGAATATTGATGAAGCGACATACTTTGAAATTATCCGGAAAAAAACAGCATCGCTTATTGCCGCAAGTATGGCTCTGGGCGCAGCATCGGTGTCCGATGACCCGGAAGTGGAAAAGAAAATGTATGAAATCGGCCAGTATGCCGGCATCGCCTTTCAGATAAAAGATGACATTTTTGATTATCAGCCCGGAGGGATTATCGGCAAGCCAACCGGAAACGATATCCGGGAGAAAAAAATCACCCTGCCGCTTTTGTATGTACTGAATAACGCCGCACCCGGGGGAAAAAAGCGTATTCTGCGGCTTATCAAAAAAGGGAACCATGACCGTAAAGTGGTCAACGAACTCATTCAGCTTGTTGTGGAAAACGGAGGGATTGATTTCGCAAAACAAAAAATGAACGAATACAAAGAGAAAGCGCTGAATCTTTTAATGGAATTTCCTGAAAGCGATGCACGGACTTCCCTGGTGGAGCTTATCAATTACATTACCACACGAAAAAAATAGCTGCTTGCAACATGGATTCGCTCAAAACCGGAAAAACAGGTTTACCTTGTTTCAGGCAACTACCTCTTCGTAAATTTCAGAATGACCGGTGATAAATAGTGAAGCGCATCATGGATATGGGTTTTTCTGCCATCCTGTGAAACATCAGCCGGTTTCCAGGCGCCCGATGCATCCAAAATATCAATCTTGGCGCCGGTCAGGTCGGGAGAAACATCCAAAGCAAAAGAGTCAAACGAATCCGCACACAGCGAAACAATAGTGCCAATTGTGAAATTTCCGTGCACCGGCTCATTCACAGCACAAAAGACATTCGGATTATCCCTCACAAACAGGGGCAGGGGGCTGTTGCCCAGCCATTCAATGGTTTGCCTCAGAATTTCTTTCTTCTTGTAATTAAAGATGGACGAAGAACGGTTTCCCCTCAGATCATAGGCAATGATGGCCACCCGCCCTCCAAGACTGTTTTGAAAACGAACAAGCCCCGGAATCACCGGCTCCTCATTTTGATCTAAAAAGTTGGTAATAATCTCTGTCTCATTGGTAATTGGAGTTAGCTCATAAAACGTGCTCCCTTCATTTCCGGCAGGGGCAAAAGCAAAATTATACATCAGATCGCCCTCAATATCTTCAACTTTTTCTTTTCGAATACCTTCATAACAAAAGCTCAGTTGGGTTCTCGGCTGGATAGCAACCCCCAGGTATTCTCCCCACCCCCTTTCATGCAATATATTGGCGGAATAACTGTCAAGCAGCAGGCCACCTTTCAGCATATCTTCAATTTCAGCATCGTTCAGTGTTTTTGCAACATCCCCGGCAACAACTTTCACATGCCCGTCTTTGGAGGTATAAGGAATACCAAACCTTCCAAGAACACGCACCCAGTCGTTGCCCGGTGGTGATGGCACACCCCGGGTATAGGGAATAACCGCATGTCCGTCAGGCTTGTACACAATTTCACAGCCGCCCGGTCTGCAATCTTTTATCTCCCGTTTTATCGTGTCAAAACGTTTATGTTCCTCCCGGAACATTTTCACATAGCCCCTGTCTTCAATCGGAGTGTCCAGATATTGAGTTGAATAGAGCAGAAAATCGTCCAACCCAAAAGTTAATGCAACGGTCATCAGGCTTTTCAGTTTTTTGGACGACATGAAAAACCGGGTATGCGGATAGGTGTCCGACTCATGGATGCACTCAAAGTTTTCAGGCAGGTGCTGTTTGCTGTAGAGTGCATGAAAAGTTGTCTCTGGTAAGGAAATGTCTTCAAACGATGAATAATTTGTTCCGTAGAGCCGGACTAACGGTCTGGTTTTTCCAGCCAGCGCAGAAGCGACATCTTCAATGAAAAATCCGTCAAAATCTGAAACTCCCGATTGGCATAAAGATACCCGGGTTTCAGGAGCAATTGTATCCATAGCATTGCGCACTTGCACAGCAAATTCAGTCAGTGATATTTTGCTTAATTCCGCCCAGCTTTTACGCAGTCTGATACTTTCCGGTGTAACCGTCCTGAAGATTTCCAACAATTCTTCCCTTGTGTATTCTCTGTTTTCTTTTTTTGCAAATTCACTCAGATGAAGCGGGCAAAAACAGCCAAACGAAACCGGAGGCTGCCATGAAAGTTCATAATCATCTTCGAATTGAATGACCGGCGGACGGGCAATTTTGAGCACCGTAGTGATATATTCGCCGAAAGTTTTTTGGAAACCTTTGTCCAGAGGGCAGGGGGTGGTGGCTGACACCGCCCCTTCAATACCGGTAACGTATTGAAAAGGGGCGCCACCGCCCATTCTCAAAGTCGGGGCACACCACCAGCCAATCTCAATATCATGCCCGGCAAGAGCATTTTTGACTTCCAGAATCTGATTCCCAATGGCTGTATAAACATCAGCGGAAGGGAAGCCTGCCAAGCGGACTTCCTCATTGGGCGCTGTCAGTAAAAAACGCCGCAACCCGTAATTTTCCCGCATTATTTTCAACTGCTCCAGCATATACTGTTTTCTATTCCCATAAAATTTGAAAGGAACCAGCGGGTCTATCAAATTTCCCTTTATGTCCAAAGGGTAGTTTTGCGCAGATTGCCCGGAATGGCTTTTTTCTGCGCTCAAATGCGAAGGATTGACAAAAAAGGCAGTAGCGCCAAGTCCGATAGCCTGAAGAAAATTTTTTCTGTTCATGTGAGCCCGATTTATTGTACAATAGCTCAAAGATACAGAACAGAATGGTTAAAGCGCCTTTACTGAATCAGAAAAAAGTTTTTTAGAACCGAATCCGGCTCTATTCCCGCAAGCATTCCGGCTATCTGGCAAGGCATCATGGAATGACTGCCGGAGCAAACAGATAATTTCCTGAAAAAAAGGGTTGTCGTTTTCCGGCAACCCTTTTTCCTGGAAAACATCAGCTTCCAAAATCATCGTAAGCGATATTGTCCTCGGGAACTCCCAGATTGTAGAGCATTTTCTGCACGGCATCGTTCATCATGGGCGGGCCGCAGAGGTAGTAATCAATTTCTTCCGGCTCTTCGTGTTTATTCAGATAATTGTCATAAATCACCTGATGGATAAATCCGGTCGGGCCATCCCATTTGTCATTGGGAAGAGGCTCGGAGAGCGCCAGATGAAACTCAAAATTGTCATAGTTTTTTTCAATATCACGGAATTGCTCATAATAAAAGACCTCTTTCCATGATCTGGCTCCATACCAGAACGACACTTTCTTTTTCCGCTCTTTCACGGTGTGGAAAAGGTGGAAAAGATGCGAACGCATCGGCGCCATTCCTGCGCCGCCACCAATGAACATCATCTCGTTGTCGTTGTCTTTCAGGAAAAATTCTCCGTAAGGCCCGGAAATATCCACTTTATCACCCGGTTTCAGTGCGAAAATATATGAAGAACAAATTCCCGGGTTCACCTTTTTGAAAGCATTGTTGGCACGATCCCAGGGAGGAGTTGCAATACGGATATTCAGCATGATGATATTTCCCTCTGCCGGATGATTGGCCATGGAATAGGCGCGGAATGTCGGTTCCGGGTTTTTCATCTTCAGGTTGAACATGCCGAACTTCTCCCATTCATCGCGGTACTTTTCTTCGATGTCCATGGTCGCAAAATCCACTTCAATTTTGGGAACATCAATCTGAATGTATCCGCCCGATTTGAAATTCAGGTTTTCCCCTTCGGGCAGTTTCACCACAAACTCCTTGATAAACGTAGCCACATTCTTATTGGAAACCACTTCGCATTCCCATTTTTTAACGCCTAAGACTTCCTGCGGAACTATTATGTTGAGGTTATCCTTCACTTTGACCTGACACGCCAGACGCCAGTTGTCATTCTGCTCTTTTCTTGTGAAGAAGTTGGTTTCAGTAGGCAAAATGGAGCCGCCGCCATCAAGCACCTGACACCGGCACATGGCGCATGTTCCGCCACCGCCACAGGCAGACGGAAGGAAAATTTTACTGTTGCTCAGTGTGGTCAGCAGCGTATCCCCGGGTTCTGCCATGATTTCATGCTCCCCCTCGTTGATACTGATTTTCACTTCCCCCGAAGGAATCAGCTTTTTCTTGGCAAAAAGCAGGATACCCACCAGCAGCACAACAACGCTCAGAAATACTGCCACACTGGCAACTATAACTGTTATTTGTGTTGAAAGAACTAACATTGAAATTTTATTTTATAATTTTATTCCCATAAATCCCATAAATGCCAGCCCCATAAGACCCGTAACAATAAACGTCACGCCTAACCCGCGCAACGGAGCCGGCACATTGGAATATTGTATTTTCTCACGAATTGCAGCAATACCGATTATGGCAAGCAACCATCCGACTCCTGAACCAAGCCCGTAAACCGTAGCTTCTGCCACATTGAGAAAAGCTTTTTGCTGCATAAACAGAGAGCCGCCTAAAATAGCGCAATTCACCGCAATCAGCGGAAGAAAAATTCCCAGCTGATTATAAAGCGCCGGTGTGAATTTTTCCACAACCATTTCAACCAACTGAACAATTGATGCAATGACAGCAATAAACATGATGAAAGAGAGAAAACTCAAATCCACATCGGCAAGTCCCGGACTCAGCCACGCCAGTGCGCCTTCTTTCAATACATAGTTTTCAAGCAGGTAGTCAACCGGCAGGGTGATAGCCAGCACAAAAGTAACTGCAATGCCTAAACCCATGGCGGTTTTCACAGTTTTTGACACCGCCAGATAAGAACACATGCCTAAGAAATAGGCAAAAATCATGTTCTCAATAAAAATTGATTTTATAAAAATATTTATCAGATTTTCCATATCGTCAGTTTTGCAGGTTAATCTTCAATTAATTTACGGTTCCGGCTGCGCTGCACCCAAATGATAATTCCAATGGTAATCAGCGCCATCGGGGGTAAAATCATCATTCCGTTGTTTTCGTAAAAACCTCCGTTGGCAATATACCAGCTCTCGGGAATAACCCGGAATCCGTATATTGACCCCGAGCCGAACAGTTCGCGGAAAAAGCCGACAATAATCAGAATTACTCCATACCCTGCGGCATTGCCCACACCATCAAGAAAAGAGGGCCAGGGACGGTTTCCTAAAGCAAAAGCCTCAATGCGCCCCATAATGATGCAGTTGGTGATAATCAATCCGACAAATACTGAAAGTTGCTTGCTCACATCATAAACATAGGCTTTCAGCACCTGATCGACTAAAATAACCAGCATGGCAACAATCACAAGCTGTACAATAATCCGTATCCGGTTGGGAATGGTATTTCGTAAAAGTGAAATGATAATATTGGAAAAACCAATCACAGCCATAACCGAAATGGTCATAACAATGGATGGTTTCAATTGTGCTGTTACCGCAAGCGCCGAACAAATCCCCAATACCTGAACGGTAATCGGGTTGCTGTCATTCAGCGGGTCAGTCAGTAACTTCAGATTCTTTCTTGAAAAAAGTGGTTCGCCCATAGCAATTTATTTAATCTTTAATAAGAATTCCTTGTAACCTGAAAAATCTGCAAGGAGCATATCCTCCAGCCCCTTGCTGGTTATTGTGCCTCCTGAAACACCATCAACGCTGTGTTCAGCAGGCGCATTTTGTCCTGTTTTTTTAACTATTATAGAAACCAGTTTCCCGGTTTCATCAAAAAGCTTTTTCCCTTTGAACTCCTGCTGAAACCATCCGGTTGAAATTTCAGCGCCAAGCCCCGGGGTCTCCCCTTCATGGTCGAAATAAGCTCCGTAAATTGTATTCATATCTGCATCCAGAGAAACAAAACCCCAGATTGGCCCCCACAAACCGGCGCCATAAAGCGGAAAAATATATTTGAGCCCATTTTCCGTTTCGCACTCAAAAACCGGCAAATTCCGCTCTTGTGCAGGTTTTGCCTTTTCCTTTTTCAGATCCACTTCAAACCCGTCAATGCCGTCAACCCTTTCGCCTTTTGCATTCACAACATAAAGGTTTTTGATGTTGTCTGCATAAAGCTCTTCGGTTTCTTCAACTGAAGCCGCAATGTTGACGGATGCCAGAATATTCTGCTTTTTCTCAATTTCAAAATTCCGGGTCTGCATGGGTTTCAATGCCATGGCAACTGCTGCAAGCACAGCGGCAACAAAGACAACCATCACCGATGCATAAATAAATGTATAAATATTACTGTTCCTGTCCATAATCATTATTTTTACAATTAAACAGAAAGTTTTGCCCGTTTCAGCCGGCGGTTGATGTGCCCCTGCACCACATAATAATCGATGAGCGGCGCAAAAGTGTTCATCAGAAGGATTGAAAGCATCATTCCTTCAGGATAAGCAGGATTGACAACCCGGATGATGATGGCTAAAACCCCGATGAGAAAACCATAAATCCATTTTCCCTTTTCAGTTTGTGCTGCCGAAACCGGGTCGGTGGCCATAAACACAGTACCAAAGGCAAAACCGCCGATAAGCAGATGCTGCCAGTAAGGAAATTCCATCAACGGATTTACGGCAAAAATATTGAAAATCAGCCCCGTGATCAGCCCTCCGGCAATTGTGGAAACCATAATTTTCCAGCTTCCTATTCCGGTAATAATCAGAATGACCGCCCCGATCAGAATGGCAATCACAGAGGTTTCACCGATTGAACCGGGAATTAAACCGAAAATTGCCTCGGCAACGCTGAAATTAACATGCCCTGCACCTATATCCGCCAATGCGGTGGCGCCGGTGAAACCATCAACCGGAATATCGCTTTCGGCAAGGGGTACCCAGACTGCGTTTCCCGACATTTGCACCGGATAGGCAAAAAAGAGGAAAGCACGCGCCACCAGCGCCGGATTCCAGACATTCATGCCGGTGCCTCCAAAGACTTCCTTCCCGAAAATAACAGCAAATGCCGTGGCAATGGCAATCATCCACAGCGGGGTTTCAACGGGCATTATCAGGGGAATCAGCATTCCTGAAACCAGAAAGCCTTCGTTGATTTCATGTCCGCGCAGCTGGGCAAAAACAAACTCGATCCCAAGCCCCACCACATAGGAAACAATGACGATGGGCAGCACTTTCAGAAATCCGTAGAAAAACAGCTCAAAAAAACCGGTCGAAGCCAACTCTCCGATGGCCTTAAAATGCTGGTATCCGACATTGTACATTCCAAACAGCAGCGATGGGATCAATGCCAGAACAACAACAGTCATGGTACGCTTCATATCGATATAATCGTGAATATGCGTTCCGGTTCTGGAAGTGTTCTTAGGCACAAATAAAAAGGTAAAGAACCCGTCATGCAAAGATTGCAGCCAATGGTACCTGGCTCCTTTCTGTACGTAAGGTTCTGTTTTTTCAAAAAAATTTCTTATGAATTTCATTTTTTTGTAATTGTTAATTTTTTAAAGGATAAAAAATGGAGTGCGCATGAAACTAAAATCCGTTTTGTATCAACTGTCTGTTCTTCTGTTAAATACTTTCACATGCTCATTTTATCCGAATCAGAATATATTCTACTTTTCAGAAATTATCCAAGTTCTTTTATCATTGTATTGATTCCGTTCCGCAAAATATCCTGCACTTTGATTTTTGAAGCGCAGACATATTCACACAACGCAAAATCTTCCTCTATCACTTCATAAAGCCCCAATTGTTCCATTTTATCCACATCGTTGGCTAAAATGGCTTTCAGCAAATAGACGGGCAAAATGTCCATCGGAACAACACTTTCATACTGCCCCGACATGACAAAAGCGCGCTCGCCCCCATGAAGATTGGCATTCAATGCATACTCTTTTTTGGGAAACAGGGAGGAAAGAAATGTTTTTGAAGCGCTGTGCTTCTTCAAACCCGGAGATGCCCATCCCAGAAGTTCATATTCATCCCCTTCGGGGATAACGGTGATTTGCGAATCGTAATATCCCACATAATTTATGGAATTCACTTTGGTTCCCGTGAGGACATTCCCACTGATAATCCGCTGCTTGTAGTCTGATTTTTTCAGGTGCCCTTGGGTTATTTCAGAAACCTGAGCGCCGAGCAGTGTCTGGAAATACTTTGGTTTTTCCACTTCGGAGCCGGTCAGTGCAAATATTTTTGTGAAATCGGTTTTCCCGGTTTCAAACAATCTGCCGATAAACAGCACATCCTGCGGATTGATGGTCCAAACCACCTCTCCCTTATTCACAGGCGACACGTGATGAATCTGCACGCCAACATTTCCGGCGGGGTGCGGCCCCGAGAAAGCATGGAATTCAACATTTTTTATATTACCGAACACCGATTTTTCCTGCACGCCCAAATGCACTTTCCCTGTTGTAAGCTTTGCCAGAGCGTTGATTCCGGTCTGAAAGGTTCCCATTTGCCCTTCTAAAATAAAATTATAGTCGGGTGCAAGCGGCGCCGTGTCAAACGTGGAAATAAAAATGGCTTTTGGCTCATCATCCGGCAAAGCAACGATTCCGTAGGGACGACGTTTGATAAACGGCCACAAACCGCTGCTCAGAAGCTCTGCCTTGATTTCTTCGGAAGAAAGCTCCGAGGGGTCTCCCGATTTAAATTCTGCAAAACCAGCCTGAGGATCGGTTTCTATCACCACTTCCAAAACGCGCCGGCGTTCGCCTAAGTTCACCGAAGCAACCTTTCCGCCATAGGGGGCGGTGAATACTACTTCCGGATGGTACTTGTTGTAGAACAGCGCTTCGCCCGCTTTCACCACAGCTCCCGGCTTAACGCTCATTTTGGGTGTCAATCCCGGAAAGTTTGTGGGTTTTAATGCTATTATTGAAGGAACGGGCAGCGTTTCGAGCACTGTTTCTGCTGTGCCTTTCAACTTTATGTCCAACCCTTTCCTTAATTTTATAATCTTCGACATCTTAAATCAAGAATAGTGTTATTTTTAAAGTGGGCAAAAATAATTAATAAATTCGCTTTTAGCAATCAGGAAAGTTGAAAAGTACAAAGTTCTGACAATATAAATATATTAATATATTTTTAGGGAGGCATCTCGCTCTGTTACAGTTCTTTTGAAAATTGAGTCCTATTATTGAAATTAATTCCCCCAATCCGCCGTTATTCAAGAAGGAAGATGCTGGCGCGTTTCCTATTTTTAAATGTAAATTTGTACAATAATTGCTCATTCTCTTTCTGGTAACAATTTAATATGAAGAAAATAATTGCAATACTTTTTTTTCTGCTCTTGCTTTTTCATTCCGGGAAGGCGCAAGATGGTAATTTCTATTACGAAAATGCGGTTTATAATGAAAACATTAAAACTGTGCTGATGTACCGTGATGGTTTTGAATTGTCAAATCCAGTCTGGGAAATGGGAGAGGAAAATCCCCTGGTTTTTAAATTCGATGATTTATCGGGTGAAATAAAGGATTATTACTACACCATCATTCATTGTGATGCCGGCTGGAATGAAAGTTTCATTCCGCAAAGCGATTATATTGAGGGATTTACTGAATATGTGGTGGATGATTTTGCCCGTTCGTTCAACACCACTTTCAAATATGTGAACTACAGAATCTATCTCCCCAATGAGAATATGGGTTTTAAATTATCCGGGAATTACGCACTGGTGGTTTACGAAAACGGCGACAAGGAGAACATTGTGCTCACCAAACGTTTTCATGTGGTTGAACCCCTTGTTGGCATTGAGGGAACCGTTCATCGTGCTACGCTTGATGCATTCAAAGGGGAAAATCACGAAGTGGATTTTACGGTTTTTCACGACAATCTCCCCATTGACAACCCGCAGCAGGAAGTGAAAGTGGTGGTCATGCAAAACAACCGGTGGGACAATGCCATCCGCAACTTAAAGCCTCTTTTCATCCGCAACCGGACATTGATTTATGACTACAACCGTGAAAATGTTTTCGTGGCCGGAAATGAGTTCAGGTATTTCGACATCCGCACCAACCGCGTGAATGGCGAAAATGTGCTTGCCACCGATTTTCACCGACCCTATTTCCACAAAACGCTGATGACAGATGAACTCAGAAGCAACCGGCGTTATTTTGAATATGAGGAGATGAACGGAAAGTTTGCAGTGGAGAGCCAGGACCGGGAGGTGGAGGATTTCGACACCGAATGTGATTATACTTTTGTACATTTCACCCTGCCGATGGAATCGGTTCTGCTTGGCGGAACCGTGAATGTTTTTGGTGCGCTGAACTACTGGAATGCAAACAAAACCAATGAAATGACATGGAATTTCGACACCAGCGCATACGAACTCACCCTTTTGCTGAAGCAAGGCTATTATAATTTCATGTACGTCTATGTGCCAAATGGCTCTCATGTGGCTGACCACAAGAACCTTGAAGGCAGTTTCTGGCAAACGGAAAACGATTATCAGATTTTTGTCTATTACCACGAAATGAGCAGCAGATATGACAGGTTGGTGGGCTACCGTCAGCTAAATTCAAAATTCAACCGGTAAACCTATTGGAGCGCTTAAATTTTGGAATATTCTGTACTTTCGTCCTGAATTTTCAATCCGAAAAAATGAGATACAATTTTTTTATTTTCACAATCTCCCTGGCTTTGCTGTTTTCATGCAGGCAACCGGCAAAATATATTTACAATGAAGGGCTTATCTATGGCACCAACTACCACATTGTGTATGAGCATCCGGGCGGAAAAGACATCCATGATGAAATTCAGAAAAGACTGAACAGTTACAATAAGATTTTCTCAACTTTTGATTCCACTTCGGTAATTTCAAAAATAAACAACAATAAACCCGTCAAGCCGGATGAAATTTTCCTGAAGTGCTACAACCGTTCAATGGAAATTTCTGCAATTACCAACGGCGCCTTTGATATCACTGCCGGCCCGATGGTGAATGCCTGGGGCTTCGGTCCGGAAACCAGACAGGAAATGACTTCCGAAAAAATTGACAGTCTGAAAGCTGTCACGGGCTACACAAAAGTCCGGTTGGTCAATGGCCGGATTGAAAAGGAAAGTTCGCACATGAAGCTTGACATGAATGCCATTGCAAAAGGCTTTACTTCCGACCTGATCGGTGACTTTCTACTGGAAAACGGATGTGAAAACTTCATGGTGGAAATCGGGGGCGAAGTGGTGGCCAAAGGGAAAAACGAAAAAGGGCACACCTGGACAATCGGCATCAGCAAGCCGGAAGAAACCATCCTGTTTGCATCGAATGAATTGCAGGCAAAAGTAGAACTGCCCGACAACGCAATGGCCACTTCAGGAAATTACCGGAATTTTTATGTGGAAGAGGGGAAAAAATATGCGCACACGATTGACCCAAAAACCGGCTATCCCGTGCAGCACAGTCTTTTGAGCACAACAGTCATTGCAGATAATTGCATGGATGCCGATGCTTTTGCAACAGCTTTTATGGTGCTTGGCCTTGAAAAATCCATTGAAATTTCCGAAAAAACTCCCGGACTGAAAGTATATTTCATCTATGCCGGTTCAGATGGTGAAAACCGGATTTATTTCAGCGAAAACTTTAATGAACACCTGGTGAATTAGAAACAGCCATGAAGCAGAAAAACCTCATTCTGCAGCGATAGTCATGCTCTTATAGTCAATCTGTTTTTGAGCGTCCATCCTTTCGAGCCTGTCGGCAGTTTGTGCACAACAAATCCCTTTTTTCGCTAAATGTTTATTTCCGCCAATGTGTGTATTTGGAAAAGTTCCCCCGCGCTTTAACAGCATTTGCGTGGCAAGTCCCAAAAAAGCAATGGAAATCAATGCAACGGAAAGTAATATCACTTTTAAAATACCCATAACACTTCAATTTAAATAAAGTACAAATTTAATGGTTTATCCGGGAATTTATCCTTAATAAGCCTGTTTTTTAAAAAATCAACGGCTAATTATTCCGAATTTTGTAACTTTAAAAGAATTTTAAAAAATCAAAAGTCATGCAAAAACACACCAATATTGTAGCTGCTCTCCACATTGGATTGGGTGCGCTATGTATTTTCATCGCCATTTTTCTGTTCTTCATTCTCTATTTTGCCGGAAGATTTGTGGACGACAATGAAGTGCAATTTATCCTGCCCCTGATTGGAAAAATCATTTTGATTTTTCTGACTGTTATTGGCCTTCCGGGCATAATCGCCGGAATCGGCCTGTTCAAAAGAAAGGAGTGGGCGCGCATCCTTGCCCTTGTGATTTCTGTCATGGCGTTATTGAATTTTCCGTTTGGAACGGCGCTTGGCGTTTACTCTGTCTGGGCTTTGACGCAGACAGAAATTATCACCCAATTTGAAAAGAAAAATGATTCAGAACGAAATTAAAATCACCGGCAGGGTTCAGGGAGTCGGATTCCGGTTTTTTGTTGAAAGAAATGCTGCAATTTTTGACATCAGAGGCTGGGTGAAAAACACCCGGGATGGCGGGGTACTCGTAATGGCTCAGGGAAGTATGGAAAATATGGAACAATTCCTGAAAAAAATAAAAACAGGCCCCTCGCTTTCACGGGTTGCCACCGTAAATGTTGTCCGCTTAATCACGCTGGATGACTTTAGCCATTTCAGAATAAAATATTAATTTTTAAAAGAATGAAAAACTACCACATGTCTCCTTCCCGGTTCCGGGAAGAAGGAAAGAAAGTGATTGACTGGATTGCGGATTATTATGAAAACATCGAAAAATATCCGGTGCTTTCGCAGGTTAAACCCGGTGAGATAAAGTCAAAACTTCCGCTGAATGCGCCGCAAAGCGGGGGATCAACGGAATCGGTGATGAACGATCTGGATGAGCTGATCATGCCGGGAATCACCCACTGGCAGTCGCCCTCGTTTTTCGGATATTTTCCCAGCAACACCTCTTTTCCCTCCATTTTGGGCGACCTCATTTCTTCCGGTCTGGGAGTTCAGGGAATGATCTGGGCAACCAGTCCTGCCGCAACGGAGCTTGAAACCCGGATGCTCGACTGGATGGCAGATATGCTGGGTATTCCCGAAAAGTTCAAATCAACTTCCACAGGCGGCGGCGTCATTCAGGATACAGCATCCACATCGGCGCTGACTGCGGTCATTGCCGCCCGTGAACGTGCCACAAAATTTGAATCAAACAAAACGGGCGTCAGGCAAAAACTGGTTGCCTATGTCTCTTCACAAACCCACTCATCGCTTGAAAAAGCGATAAAAATTGCGGGCATTGGCAGTGAAAATCTACGGACAATTGAAACAGACCGGCAGTTTGCCATGCGTCCCGAACTACTTGAAAAACAGATTCAGGAGGACAAAGCCAAAGGATTACAGCCCTTTTTTGTTTGCGCAACCATCGGTACGACCTCCTCAACTGCCATTGATCCAGTCCGGGAAATCGGAGAAATCTGCCGGAAGGAAAACTGCTGGCTGCACATTGATGCTGCCATGGCAGGAACAGCCATGCTCTGCCCCGAATTCAGGCAATGGAATGACGGTGTGGAACTCGCCGACAGCTATTCTTTCAATCCGCACAAATGGATGTTCACTAATTTTGATTGCGATGTTTTCTGGGTTGCAAACCGCAGGGAGCTCATTGAAACATTCTCCATCATGCCCGAATACCTGCGCAATAAAGCCACCGAATCCGGCGAGGTTTTCGACTACCGCGACTGGCATATCCAGCTTGGCAGAAGGTTCCGTTCGCTGAAACTCTGGTTTGTTATCCGGCACTATGGCGTGGAGGGCCTGCAGTATCACATCAGAAATCACGTCAGGATGGCACAGCTGTTTGCCGGTTGGGTGAAAGATTCGGAGGCGTTTGAGCTGATTCTGGAGCCGCCGTTCAATCTGGTCTGTTTCAGGCTTAAAGGCGATGATGACCTGAACATGAAGCTGATGAATGCAATAAACGAATCGGGGGAAGCATTTTTCACACACACAAAACTGAACGGACAGGTTGTGCTCCGCATGAGCATCGGGCAAACACATACGGAGGAAAAGCATCTCGAAAAAATGTGGAAACTACTCCGGAAACATGCTGCACAATTGCATGAATCCATCTGAAAAGAGCTTCCATTCCCCGATTATTGTTATTTTTGAGAGCATATGAACAGGAGCGATTTGTTTTGAAAAAGATTTTATTTATCACAGGGATTTTTTTATCACTGGCAGCTATGGCTCAGGAAAAGCTGATGCCGGTGATGCCTGAACAGGATTCATCAATGATTGCCGCCGAACGCATGATTCTGTACAATCAGCTTTTGACAGGGGCGCTCCCGTCAGGCGACCTGTGGCAGCCTTTTCCAATGACCCGGCTGGATTTTGGCAACGAAGCATTAAAATTCAGAAATTTTAATCTTTATGAAAGACCGGCGGATTTCCGGCTGGCCGGGTACCCGAATTTCAGTCTGACCGGAGCCGGATTTCATCCGTTTTTGCTTCATTCAAATGTTTTAAGCGGCTCGGAATACCGGCTGAACGAACGGTTTATGCTCGGCGGATACAGTTTTCAGGGACGTTCGGCTTTTACGGCGCCGTTCCCGAATCAGGGATTAAACAGTTATGATGTCCGCGGTTCCACCCTGTTTATGAAATACAACGTATCCAAAAATTTCAAAATTGAAACCCGGGTAAATGTTATCCAGGGGCCCGGATACCCGTAATCTGAAAATTCAAACGCACCAATCCGCATGTTAACAGTCTATAAAGCATCTGCCGGCTCCGGAAAAACTTTTCAACTTGTTGCAGAATATCTGAAACTGCTCATGGAGAATCCGCTCAGTTACAGAAATATTCTGGCAGTGACATTTACCAACAAGGCAACCAACGAAATGAAAAGCCGTATTCTGGAGCAGCTTTATCTGCTGGCAACCGGGAAAGATTCGGCATATCCTGAAATTCTGACCGCATCAACTCCTTTCAACGAACAGCAAATCAGGGAAAAGGCGAGGCTGGCGCTGAAAAACATTCTGCACGATTACCACCGGTTTTCAATCAGCACCATCGATGCATTCACCCAGCGGGTAATCAAGGCTTTCAACCGTGAAATGGGGATTTCACCAAACTTCATGCTTGAACTCGACTCGGAAATGGTTCTGACCGAAGCCGTGGACCGGCTTCTGGAGAAAATCAGCGAGGACAAAAAACTCCGCGACTGGCTGGTAAAATTCAGCGAAGAAAAAATCAGGGATGGCAACAGCATGAGAATCGAGGAGAACATCCAACAGCTTGGCAAAGAGCTTTTTAAAGAAAAGTTTCAGATGTTTTTCCCGGAAGGCGATCCAGAAGTAAATCCCTATAACCGCAAAAACCTGGAAACATTTGTTCAGGAGTTGATGAAGTCTAAATCCTGGCTGACAGGCGCCATACAAAAAAAAGCAGGCGATTGCATGGAAGTGATTCGCCAAAACGGTTATTCTGTGGATGACTTTTCCTATAAATCAACCGGAGTGGCCGGTTATCTGGAAAAACTGGCTAACGGGGAAATCAGAGCCGCTACAAACCGGGCATCAAACGCCGCCCAATCTGCGGAAGTCTGGGTTTCCAAATCACACAAACAGCAAAAAGCCATTCTAAACCTGGTCGAAAACCACCTGCAATCCAACTTACAGGATATTCTGGGCCTACTCATAAAGTACTTCTCCGTTGCCGCCGTTTTGAAGCATATCCGCATCCTTGGCATTTTAACTGACCTGAAGGAAGAAATCAGGCTGCACCTGAAAGATAAGGAGATGCTGCAACTGGCAGATTCCAATCTGCTGCTGAGCAAAATCATCGGGAACAGCGAGTCGCCGTTTGTTTATGAAAAAATCGGCGTCCGTTACAACTATTACATGTTGGATGAATTTCAGGACACCTCCTCCCTGCAGTGGCAAAACTTCAAACCCCTGGTGCTTAATGCGCTTTCGGAAGGATATCCGACGCTTCTGGTAGGCGATGTGAAGCAGGCAATTTACCGGTGGCGCAACAGCGACTGGAACATTTTGGCTTCACAGGTGCAGAAGGACTTTCCCCAGTTTCCGCCAAAAGAAATCACCCTCGGAAAAAACTGGCGAAGCCGTAGAAAAATAATTGATTTTAACAATAAAGTTATCGGCGCTGTCATACAATCATTTGAAAATAACCTGATTCGAGAACTTGAAGAGGAGCATTATCTGCAAAGGTTCCGGGCAGTCTATCAGGATTACCTTCAGGAACCCGGTAATCCTTCTGCAAAACCGGGCGGATTTGCCCGGGTTCATTTTCTCCCGAAGGAAGATTTTGAAGAAAATTCCCTGAATCTGCTCATTGAACAGGTGAAAATGTTGCAGGACAACGGGCTGAAAGCTTCCGACACGGCGATCCTAATCCGAAAAAACAGTGAAGGCGCCGCAATAGTCGGGGCGTTTCTTGAAGCTTCCAAAAAAGAAGAAAATGCAGGCTACAACCTGACAGTCCTTTCCGGCGAATCCCTGTTTCTCTACGCCTCGCAAGGGGTTAACCTGGTGATGCGTGTTGTGGAAATACTGATTGATTCAGAAAATATCATTTCAAAAACGGCACTGTTGCACCTTTGGAATTCCTGGCTCAAACCGGCTCTGGAGAAAGCGGACAAGACTGTTTGGGATTCAAAAAAGTTAAGCGATAACATTCAGGAAATAAACCGTTTCAACGAAACGGATTTTGATGCGGAACTTGGTGAGAAAATAGAGCAAATCCGGCAAAAAGTGCTGTTGTCATCGCTTGATGAAATCGTGATGGAAATCTGTGCAACCTTCAACCTGCTGGAACTTGAAACAGAATTGCCGTTTCTGCAGACTTTGGTTGACACCACAGCCAGTCTGAAAATCTCGCTCTCCAACGACCTTTCCAACATGCTGCACTGGTGGAACGAAAAAGGATTCAGGACTTCGGTCAGCGCAAACGAGGACATTGATTCTGTGCGGCTTATCACCATACACAAAGCCAAAGGGCTGGAGTTTGAAGCGGTACTTCTTCCTTTTTTCAACTGGAATGTATCCTGGGGAGGCAATCAGCAACCGTTGCTGTGGTGCAGCACCGATGAAAAGCCCATGAACCGGCTTCCTCTCCTTCCCGTTGAAGCGCTCTCGGATGTCAAAGAGACCATTTTCAGAGATGATTATTTTGAAGAAAAACTGAACAGTTACATTGATACGCTCAATCTTGTTTATGTGGCTTTCACCCGTGCAAAATCGGCGCTGTTTGTGAACGGAATAAAAAAAGAAGAAAACAGCAAGAGTTTTTCAACCGTTAACGCATTGTTACACCATGCACTGCACGATATTATTCCACCCAATACCCTGCATATTCAGGAAGAAAATGATGCAGAAATTTTCACTTTTGGCGAGATGCCCCGGTTCAGCTCTGGGGAAGATTCTTCCGGCACCATCCGGATGGACAAATATCATTTTGATGCTCCGGACGAAAAAATCAAACTGCGCATCAACAGCGAGGATTTTCTGACGAAAACAGGGCAGAACCGCTCCGTGAAAAACACCGGGAAGCTCATTCATGAAATTCTGGCCAATGTGAAAACAGCCGGTGATCTGATTCCCTCCTGCGACAGGGCGCTCAATGAAGGAAAAATCACGGAGACAGAACATACCCTGATTCTGAAAAAACTGGAAAAAGCAATGGAAAATCCGGTGATTGAATATTGGTTTAAAGGAGATATGCGGGTTATGAACGAGCGCAGCCTGATTTCCAAAGCCAGGGTCATTCGCCCTGACAGGGTAATGCATTCAGGCAAACATGCTGTTGTGGTGGATTACAAATGGGGAGAAAAAAAAGATGACAAATACCAAAAACAAATCAGGGAATATTGTGAAACCCTCAGCGCGTGTGGGTTTGACAAAGTGGAAGGCTATATCTGGTACCTGAACATGGACGAACTGGAGCAGGTTGTGAGCTGAAAATAATTTAAACAAATTTTGCTAAAAAATAAAAGCAAGTAATATTTTTTGTAAATTTGGACTATGAATACAATCAGAGTAGAAATATTAAATCCAAAAGCCAAAAAACTTCTAAAAAGTTTAGAAGAATTAAACTTAATTGCCATTCAGGATTCCTCTGAGATTCGTTTTTCGAAACTATTACAAAAATTTCGTTCAAAAGAAACGACTAAGCCAACCTTAGATGAAACTACCCGGGAAGTTGAATGGGTAAGAGATCAAAATAATCACAATCACTGAATTTTTTAGATAAAAGTATCGATACCTTTCACGGAGAAAATTTTTCTGGGACTGACAATAAAAATTACCGGTTTGCCAAGCCTTAAAACCATTTCAGAAGCATAATTTTTTAATTTTGTCAAAAATTGATAATTATGATTCAAAGAATTCAGACGCTTTATATTTTATTTGCTGCAATACTGACTGCATTGCTGTTGAAACTGAATTTTGCCGAGCTGGCTGTCAACGGGGAACTGTATATCTTTAATGCAAAGGGAATCAGCAGCGGCGAGCAGACATTGTTTAACGGATTGCCGCTTTATCTGTTTTCGTGGTTCATCAGCCTGCTTCATTTAGGCGCTGTTTTCCTGTATAAACGGCGCATCCTGCAGATCAGGCTATTGGTCTTCACCATTATCCTTTTGTTAGGGTTGTTGGGTGTAATTTTTTACTTTTTATACGCCGCTTTCCCGGGTGCGGATGTTGCCTTCAAAGTACCAATGACATTTCCTGTAATTGCCGTCATTCTTGACTACCTGGCTATCCGCGCCATCGGAAGAGATGAAGCGCTGATCCGAAGCCTGAACAGGATACGGTAATAAAGTAAACCTGTACTGAGCCTGCCAAAGTATCCCGGTTCAGCCATTCCTGCAAAAAGCAATATGATGGTTCACCAATTCTGAATGTTACTGTTCGATACAAAATATCAGGTCATTATAACTTCAATATCAGCAAAATGAAAGCAATGATATTTGCAGCGGGACTGGGAACACGCCTGAAGGAAGAAACTTCTGACAAACCCAAGGCATTGGTTGAAATCGGGGGGAAGCCTTTGCTGCAACATGCTGTTGAAAAACTGAAAAATGAGGGGATAACGGAAATTGTTGTGAATGTGCATCACTTCTCCCGGAAAATCATCGATTTCATCAACACCAGCGATTTTGGAGTTCCGGTAAAAATATCCGACGAAACCGGCAGGCTTTTAAACACAGGCGGCGGACTGAAAAAGGCAGCTCCGCTGCTCACAGGCGATAAGCCCGTACTCATTTACAATGTGGATATTCTTTCGGATTTAAACCTCTCTGAAGTGGTACAAGATCACCAACGTTCCGGTGCACTGGCAACAGTGGTGGTGAGAAACAGAAAAACAACACGCTATTTGCTGTTCAGCAAGGAGAAAAAACTGGTTGGCTGGATGAATAAAAAAACCGGTGAGAAAAAAATTGCTGTTCCCGGGGAAATAAACAATGCCGTAAAGATGGCATTCAGCGGAATCCATATTGTAAACCCCGGAATTTTCAATCTGATGCCTCCGGAAAATGTTTTCTCCATTATTGACTTTTACCTTAAACTGACTGAAAAACACCTGATTAAGGGCTATTTTGATGAATCGGAATGGTGGCTTGATGTTGGTAAGCCCGACGAACTGATTGCTGCAAGGCAATTTTTTGACAGATAAACCTGAAAATGGCTTTTAAATCATAATCTAAATCATTAAATTTGATACAAAAATCGAAGCCTGAGAATGATGCAACGGTCTGCCTTAATTATTTTACTCATTTTATTCCTGTTTTCATGCACTGAAAAAGGATTGAAAAAGGATTATCCTGTTTCACCCGTGCCCTTTACGCAGGTGAAAGTGAAGGATGAATTCTGGGCCAGGCGAATTCGGACAAACCATACGGTTACCATTCCGATAGCGCTTCAAAAAAGCGAAGAAACCGGACGCATCGAAAATTTTGCAGTGGCCGGCGGCATCCGGGAAGGCGGGTTCTGCTCAGACTACCCGTTTGACGATTCCGATGTTTTCAAAATCATTGAAGGCGCAGCCTATTCGCTGCAAATGTTTCCGGACGAAAAACTGGAGGAAACCATTGATTCACTCATCTACCTCATCGGCGAAGCACAGGAAGATGATGGATATCTTTTCACAAACCGCACGATTTTGGGCGATAGCGGCCACGTTTGGATCGGCTCAAAGCGTTGGGAGAAAGTGGATGACCTGAGCCACGAACTGTACAATATCGGCCATTTGTATGAAGCCGCCGCGGCATATTACCAGGCCACAGGAAAAAGAAAAATCCTTGACATTGCCATAAAAAGCGCCGATCTGGTTTACCATGATTTTGGATACGGGAAAATCGAAAACTGGCCCGGCCATCAGGAGATTGAAATCGGACTGGTGAAACTGTACAGAATCACCGGCAAAAGAGAATACCTTGAACTGGCCAAATTTTTTCTGGATATTCGCGGAAAAGGAACCGGCGAAAAGAGATCATACAACCAGTCGCACCTTCCGGTGACGGAGCAGGCCGAAGCGGTTGGCCACTCGGTGCGCGCAGCATATATGTGGACGGCAATGGCCGATGTTGCCGCGCTCACAGGCGATCAGGCCTATGTTGATGCCATTATGAAAATCTGGAAAGATGTTGCCTGCAAAAAATTGTACATCACCGGCGGCATTGGTGCTGAAGGCGGACACGAAGGTTTTGGCGGGCCCTATGAATTGCCGAACGAAAAGGCATACTGCGAAACCTGCGCTGCCATTGCCAATGTTTTCTGGAACCACAGGATGTTTCTGATGACCGGAGAAGCCAAATATATTGATGTTCTGGAACGCTCGTTATACAATAATGTACTCTCCGGCGTTTCGCTCGAAGGCGACCGGTTTTTCTACCCCAACCCTTTGCAGTCAAGCGGCCAACATGAACGAAGCGAATGGTTTGGGTGCGCCTGCTGTCCGTCAAACATTTCAAGATTCATCCCGTCAATGCCCAATTATATCTACGCCCAAAAGGGAAAAGACTTTTTTGTGAATCTTTTTGTGCCGGGTTCGGCAACATTTGAAACATCCAAAGGTATTTTCAAACTAACCCAGGACAGCAATATGCCCTGGAACGGACACATTTATATCACGCCCGAAACGGAAAAACCAATCCGCGCCAATCTGCTGATCCGGATTCCGGGCTGGGCTTCCGAAAAACCCGTGCCGTGTGATCTTTATGAATTTGCGGAACCAGTTTCCAGCCTGCCCGTTTTCAAAATCAACGAAAAGGTTGTAACACCGGAAATAAAAAACGGATATGCCATTCTTTCCAAAAAATGGAAAACAGGCGATAAGGTGGATATTAATTTTCCTTATGAGATACGAAAAATAAAGGCTCATCCGGAAATTGAAGAGGACAGGGGAAAAATTGCATTGCAACTCGGCCCGCTGGTCTATTGCACGGAATGGGCTGATTATGAAGACCCCCACATTTTGGGCGTCTATCTCGAACCGGATGAAAAACTCTCTTTTGGATTCAGAACAAGAAAACTGGGCGGGTTGAACACCATCACCGGCGAAGCATCCGTGCTTAAAAAGGGGGAGGGGCCTGACAAAGGGGAAGCATATCCCGTTAATTTCACCGCAATCCCCTATTACGCCTGGGCGCACCGGGGAAAAGGCGAAATGGCCGTGTGGATCCGCGTTTCGCAAGGGCATTGAAAACCTCAATGCTGAATCTTCAGAATTGGAACTATATTTTGTACTTTTGTCCCGTTCTATAAAATTTATACGGAACAGAAACAGAATATGCTACTGATTTTAAATGCCATAGATTTAACGCTTCCGCTGACCAATCCGGTCATGAAATTCCTGATTATTCTGCTGATTATCCTGTTTATTCCAATCGTGCTGGACAAGATTAAAATCCCGCATTTATTGGGATTGATCATTGCCGGCGCCGTTATCGGTCCCTTCGGATTCAATATGATAACACGCGACAGCAGCATCATCCTTTCGGGAACCGCAGGATTACTCTATATCATGTTTCTGGCCGGGCTGGAAATTGACATGGCCGACTTCAGGAAAAACGCAGGAAAGAGCACCCTGTTAGGTCTTTACGGTTTCTTTATCCCGATGATTCTCGGAACATTAACCGGATTGTATATCCTGAAATTTTCGCTGATGACTTCCGTGCTGATGGCAAGTATGTTTTCATCACACACTTTGATTACCTATCCGATTGTGAGCAAGCTTGGCCTCACAAAAGACAAATCGGTGAATATTACCGTTGGCAGCACACTGATTACAAATGTGCTTGCCCTTTTGGTTCTTGCGGTGGTTGTGGGATTGGTGTCCGGCAATACCAACAAATATTTCGGATTGAAATTATCCCTTTCCCTGCTGGTTTTTGCATCCGTGATCTTAATCGGTTTTCCGATTGTAGCAAGATGGTTTTTCAAACATTATGACGACAAGGTATCCCAGTATATTTTTGTTCTGGTCATGGTTTTTCTGGGCGCTATTATGTCTGAAATCGCCGGAATAGAAGGAATCATCGGCGCTTTTTTGGCCGGGCTGGCGCTCAACCGCCTCATTACGCGCACTTCCCCCCTGATGAACCGCATTGATTTTGTGGGAAATGCCATTTTTATTCCGTTTTTCCTGCTCAGCGTGGGAATGCTCATTGATTACCGCGCCTTCATCAACGACAAAGAGACCCTTTTTGTGGCGGCAGTCATGTCTGTCATCGCCACAGTTGGAAAATATATTCCGGCGTGGCTGATTCAAAAACAGTTTCACTTCAGCAACAACCAGCGAAGGCTTATTTTCGGATTAAGCAACGCCCAGGCTGCCGCTACCCTCGCCGCAGTGCTTGTGGGCTTCAATGTGATTCTCGGAGAAACGGCAAGCGGCGAACCCATCCGGCTGCTGAATGAAAAAATCCTGAACGGAACCATCATTATGATTCTGGTAACCTGTACCATCGCTTCCTTTGAAACCCAGAAAGGAGCCTACAATATTGCCCGAAGCGAAAACCCGGAAATGGATGAGGATGAATCCGATCCGGACGAAAGAATTCTGATTCCCATCAGCAATCCCGACACTGTGGATGAACTGATCCACCTGAGCGCCATGATAAAATCGAAAAAGAACAAATCGGAGCTGTATGCGCTCAACATCATAAAAAACATCAATGACGATGATTTTATGAAAGGAGCAAACAAGCAGGGCAAAAAGATTCTGGAGAAGGCAGCCATCACCGCCGCTTCTGTGGACATCCACCTGAACGAATTGCTGCGCTATGACCTGAATATTGTCAACGGAATCACAAGTATCATAAAAGAGCAGGGTATCACCGACCTGGTGTTGGGACTTTATGCGGAAAAAGGGATTTCAAAATCCTTTCTCGGCAACCTGACGGAAGGAATTCTGGCAAAAAGCAACATCACTACGTTGGTTTACAAGCCGGCTCAGCCCATTAACACCATCAAAAGACATTTTGTGGTTCTCCCGGAAAATGCGGAAAAAGAGCTGGGATTTCCATTCTGGATCATAAAAATCTGGAATATTTCGCGAAATACCGGCGATAAGATTATTTTCCAGGGTACGAAAGATACCCTGAACATTCTTCGGGAGATTCAACACAAACATCCCATTGAGGCGGAGTTTCAGGTTTTTGAAGATTGGGATAATTTCCTTCCGCTGACCCGGGAAATTAAAATTGATGACGACCTCATCATTGTGATGAGCCGGAAGAATAAACCTTCCTACCATCCCCGGATGGAAAGAGTTCCCCATTACCTAAACAAATATTTCAAAGCGAACAGTTTTATCCTGATTTATCCCATGCAAATCGGAGCAGGGCAAAGCATCATATTTGACCTGAACAATCCATCACTCCATGAACCTTTGGAAAAGCTGGATGAGATTGGAAAAACCATTCTTAATCTATTCAAAAGAAAATAATATTGCAGAAATGAAAAAAAAGCCGGGCTCAGGAAAAATGAAAAAGCGACTGTTCCGCTCATCGGTAACTTCCATGGTGAGTATTTCGCTGGTGCTCGTTTTGCTTGGCGCACTGCTCATCATCCTGATCAATGCCGGGCAGTTGTCCGATTATGTCCGGGAGCAGATTGGTTTCACACTTGTTCTCAAGGAAAATGTCAAAGAGAATGATATTGCCCGTTTGCAGAAGGTTCTGGAAGCGTCGGATTATGTGAAATCCACCCGGTATATCGACAAAGAGACCGCTGCTGAGGAGCTGACAAAAGAGCTTGGAGAAGACTTTCTGGGATTTCTGGGATTCAATCCGCTGTTTGCATCGGTGGATGTGAAACTGTTTGCCCACTACACCAATCCGGACAGCCTGCAATTTATTGAAAAGGAATTCCTGGCCTATCCGCAGGTGAGTGAAGTATTTTATCAGAAAGACCTTCTGGGCGTAATCAACGAAAATGTCAGTAAAATCACTGTTTTTTTACTCATTGTCAGCGCACTGACCGGTTTTATCTTCGTTTCGCTCATCAACAATACCATCCGCATTTCCATTTATTCCGAGCGGTTCACCATCAACACCATGCAGCTGGTGGGCGCTGCCCGTTCATTTGTGCGAAAGCCATTTTTAAAACGTGGATTAAAATTGGGGCTTGGCGGCGCCATAGTTGCCAATCTTCTGCTTTTTGCATCTGTCTTTGCTTTCCGAAAAGAGTTGGGCGGAATGCTCAATACGGAGGATTACATGACTTTACTGGCGGTGTGCATACTGGTCTTTATTCTTGGCATGGCAATCTCGTATATTTCCACCTGGTTTGCCGTCAATAAATTCCTGAAAATGAAATTTGATGATTTGTTTTATTAATTATCTTTGCGTGTTATGAAAAAAAGAGCAGCTTCCAGAGATAGTTCAGATGGAAAAGCCGGATTTGCTTTGGGCAGGGAAAATTACAACCTGATGGCCATCGGCTTTGCAATTATTGTGATTGGGTTCATCTTGATGATTGGCGGCAAAAGCAACGATCCCAATGTTTTCAATCCCGAAATATTCAGTTTCAGGCGCATAGTCCTTGCCCCGATGCTTTTACTTTTTGGCTTTATGTTTGAAATTTATGCCATCATGAAAAAGCCGAAAGAGGACAAATAATTCCACCGGGAAACGATGAATACAATCCAGGCGCTTCTTCTCGGCCTTATCCAGGGCCTTACTGAATTTTTACCGGTAAGTTCCAGCGGACACCTTGAAATCGGGCATGTTCTCCTTGACGTACACACGGATAACAATTTGCTGTTTGCCGTTACGGTTCATGTGGCTACCGTTTTGAGTACCCTGGTGGTTTTTCGCCGGGATATTGCAAAACTGCTGTCCGGTTTGTTCGCTTTCCAATGGAATGAATCCACACAATATATTTTCAAGCTTTTATTTTCTGCAATTCCCGTACTTGTAATCGGGTTGTTTTTCGTGGATCAGGTGGAACAGTTCTTCACCGGAAATCTTTTGCTGGTGGGGAGCATGTTGCTGGTCACTGCGGGACTGCTTGCAGTGGCTCATTTCATAAAAAAAGGAGACTCAGAAATCACCTGGGGCAAAGCGTTTCTCATCGGCATCGCGCAGGCAATTGCTGTGATACCGGGCATTTCACGTAGCGGGGCAACTATTGCAACCGGCCTTATGACAGGAACAAAAAAAGATGAAATCGCCCGCTTTTCTTTTCTGATGGTGCTGATACCCATTTTGGGGGCAGCATTTCTGGATATTGTCGGTGGTGATTTTTCAAAAGAATCATCCATCGAAGCGCTGCCTCTGATTATTGGATTTTTAGCAGCATTTCTGTCGGGCTTACTGGCATGTTCGTTAATGATTAAAATAGTTAAACGTGGAAAACTAATTTATTTTGCTGCTTACTGTTTAATCATCGGTTTTTTTGCTATCTTTGCAGCCTGATTTGCTACATTTTTAATGCATTGACAATCAAATGTTTGACACTGCCGCCCATTCAAAAAAAACATACAATTACATAGAAGGTGAAGTTTTACTGTTTGATAAATACATCGAATGGACTTCATTTGATTTGGTTCAACGGGTACGCAACACCATTTGCAGGCAACTGGGGATTAAAAAACTGAAAGTTGGACATGCGGGAACGCTTGACCCACTGGCAAGCGGACTGATGATTCTTTGCACCGGGAAAGCAACCAAGCGCATCGAAGAATTTCAGGAAAAAGAGAAGGAATATGTAGCCACGCTGAAACTTGGGGCAACCACTCCCTCTTTCGACCTGGAAACGGAAGAAGACAGCCGGAGCGAATACGCACACATCACACAAAGTGATTTTGAAAAGGCGCTGCAAAAATTTTTAGGCGAAACAGATCAGGAGCCACCGCTGTTCTCAGCAGTGAAGGTGAACGGGAAACGGGCATTCGATTACGCAAGAAGTGGTGCAGATATAAAACTTAAGTCCAAAAAAATTGTTATTCACGGGATTGCCGTTGAGTCGTTTGATTTGCCTTTTGCAACCATTCGGGTAGTTTGCGGAAAAGGGACATACATACGGGCGCTGGCGAGAGACATCGGCAGGGAACTGGGTTGCGGCGCTTACCTCACAAGTTTGCGCCGGACGAGAATCGGGGAATTTAAAGCGGACGCCGCCATGTCCATTGACTATTTCCTGAACAATCTCGATTCCCTTGTAACAAAACCCGGAACGGAAACGTAAACCTTTACCCTGAACGCAGCTTCCCGGCAAAAATATGAAAAGCAAAAAATGAGCTATGCTATCGTTAAGAAGTATAAATAATTGAACATGAAATGAGTATGAGAATAGGACAGAGACTGTTCATTAGGCAGATTTCATGTTTTACCATAAAAATATTAACAATTTATAGAAGATGAAATTATCGAGATTTAAGTACGAGTTGGATGAGAAAAAAATTGCATTGTACCCTGCTCCCAACAGAGATGAGTCAAGACTGATGGTATTGAACAGGGCAAGCCGCAAAATTGAGCACAAACTGTTCAAAGATATTGTGGATTATTTTGATGAAGGCGATGTGCTTGTTTTCAATGACACCAAAGTTTTTCCTGCCCGTTTGCATGGCTATAAGGAGAAAACCGGGGCCGAAATTGAAGTATTCCTGCTTCGTGAGCTGAACCGTGAAATGCGGTTATGGGACGTTCTGGTTGATCCTGCAAGAAAAATCCGTATCGGGAACAAGCTTTTTTTTGGAGAAAATGAGATGCTGGTTGCCGAGGTGATTGACAACACCACATCCCGGGGACGTACCCTGCGCTTTTTATATGACGGCCCGTACGATGAATTCAAAAAAACACTATACAACCTGGGAAACACCCCCCTGCCAAAATTTATAAACAGGCCGTTGACCCCTGAAGACGAAGAGCGCTACCAAACAATCTTCGCAAAACACGAAGGAGCGGTTGCCGCTCCCACCGCAGGGCTACATTTTAGCCGGGAACTGCTCAAACGCCTTGAAATCAAGGGCGCCGAATTCGCTTACGTTACCCTTCATGCCGGATTGGGAAATTTCAGAGACGTTGAGGTGGAAGACCTGACCAAACATAAAATGGACTCAGAGCAAATATGGATCAGGGACGAAGCCTGCGAAATCATCAATGCTGCAAAAGATGACCGGAAAAACATCTGTGCCGTAGGTACAACCGTTATGCGGACACTCGAAAGTTCAGTTACCACGCAAGGACATACAAGTCCTTTTGAAGGCTGGACGAATAAGTTCATTTTCCCGCCCTATGAGTTCAATGTGGCCAATTACATGATCTCAAATTTTCATCTGCCCTATTCCATTTTATTGATGATGGTAGCAGCTTTTGGCGGTTATGATTTTGTGATGGAGGCTTATCAGGTGGCCATGAAAAACGATTACCGTTTTGGCACCTACGGGGATGCCATGCTGATCATTTAAACGCCTTTACATAAAATATCTGTCAGCAATCAACAGATCAGGCAAAAGCAATTAGGTTTTTAAAGTGGTACTCTTTTTGACATAGTTGCTTTTTTTAAATTAAATGCCATGAGAAAATTAATTATTTTATCCGTAATGCTGTTCAATCTGCCCCTTTGGGCGCAAAACAACAATGAAGTGAGATACATAGAAGTACGCGGCAGCGCTGAAATGGAAGTACAACCTGATGAAATGGTGCTTTCCATCACAATTCAGGAATATTATGAAGAAGAATTTCAGAAAAACAAAGAGCCGAAAAACTACAAAACAAAAGTTTCGCTGGCAAAAATTGAAGACAATCTGATTAAAAGCCTGCGCAAAACAGGAATCGAAAAAGAAGAAATCCGGGTAACGGGGATGGGAAATTACTGGAGAAGTGAAGGCAAGGAGTTCCTGTTCAGCAAACAGCTGGAAGTAAAAGTTACTGATTTTTCAAAAGTGAATCAGCTCACCTCCTTGGTTGATGCCAAAGGAATCCGTTCAGTCAATGTCGGGCAGATGACGCACACAAATATTGAAAACTTCAGAAAAGAGGTGAAAACCAACGCCCTGATAGATGCCCGTGAAAAAGCGGCCTATCTCGTGGAAAGCCTTGGTGAAGAACTTGGCGAAGTCCTTTCCATTACAGAGCTGAACGATGGTTTTGCCCGCCCGGTGATGGCCAAAAGTATGCTGATGGCTGCCGATGCCGGCTATGAAAGCGTTGAGCAGGTGCAAAACATCACCATTTCATATCAGGTGACTGCAAGATTCAAAATCAAATAGGAATGTATGCTGCTTCAAAGCATTGCAGATTCCACTTTGTGGGGAGGTGATGCAAAAATTTTATCACCGGCAGATAATCCCGATTCAATAATCACCTCCTCCTCATTTTCCAGTCCCGGAGTAACTTTCTTTCTCCAGGTTTTTCCGCTTTCCTTCAGATAAACATAACTTTCCCCATCCTGCTTGTGAAGAAAATTCCGCGGAATTTTTATGACATCCGGGATTTGGGAAACAATGATTTTATTGTTGGAGGTCATCGAAGGTTTAACTTCCTTCCCTTCCGTTTTGATATCAATCGTCAGGCGGAAGACTTTCATGTCAAAACCTGACAATTCCTGCCCCACATTGGCAATGCTGGTTACCACTCCTTTGAATTTATCTTTCGGGAGGGCGTCGATGGTAATTTCGGCGCTGTCGCCAAGGGAAACCTTGGTGATGTCAATTTCAGGAATATATGCTTCCGAAATAGGTTGCGACAAATCAGGCAACGTGGCAATGGTAGGCATCCACATGCTGACATTATCTCCTGTTTTCAGTTTTCTTCCATTCCACAATCGGGCATACATCACCGTGCCATCTTTTGGCGCAGTTACCTGCACGGCATTCAGTGCAGTTTTCAGGAGGGAATCTCTTCTGAAAAAATGGTTATATCGTCTTTCAAACCACGAAATTCTCCGTTTCAGAGCGAGTTGTCTCAGTTCGTAATCGCGGTGCTTTTTGTCCATCATCCTGACTGTCTGGTCATATTCCACTTTCTTTTTCCGCTGATAAGCGGGGGATTCAAATTGAGCCTGCTGCAGCTCCAGTTCCTTATATTCCAGAGTAAAAACAAATTCAGCCAACTCCTCCCGCAAGTTAGTGAGGGTAATGGATGAGTCGATTTTGGCATCATTCAGTTCAGCGGTAACGCGTTCCAGATCCTGGCCATTTCTTTCAATCTGTTGCGTAATCTCTGCGGCATCCAGCGTAGCCACCCAGTCTCCGTCTTTGACTACCGTACCCTCTTCCACCATCTCTTTGATTTTAAATTGCCGGATAGGCAAATCTCTGTGTGTCAATTCATCAGGCATGCTAATAACAATTGCATTTTTTCCCTGAATTTCACCCTTCACTTCAATGGCAAGGGTAAAGTTGCCTTTTTTCACTTTATGCAGATTCTCTCCGGGGGCAGAAACAAGGGAAGCAACTATTGCAACAACAACTACCGCAACAGCCGCAATAAGTATCCTGAAAATTCTTTTTCGGTTCCGCTTCATCGTTCTTTTTAATAGTTGTTTATAATCCGGTCGAAATCCTCCGAGAGGGTTATTTTTTTCTCAAAATCGTATAAGGTCAACCGCCGGATGGTAAAATAATAATTCCAGTATGAACGCAACGCCCGGATATACGCCCGGCGTGCCTGCTCCTGGTCATTGCGGGCAAGGTTCAGCTTGGTTACATCCACTTTTCCGATCAAAAACCGCTGCTGGGTCACATCATAGCCCATTTGGGCAATGGTGTCGGCTTTGGCTGTATTTGTCACCTGGCTGGCCTGCAGGTTAAATTCCATCACATTCATAATCACGTTCTGCTCAAAATCAATTTTTTCCTGATTCACACTGATGCGAACCACTTCACGGTTCGATTGCGCCATAGCCAGCCGCCCTTTTCTGCGCCCCCAGTCAAGAATGGGCACATTCACTCCAACCCGCAGCCGCTGCCTGTCGAGCGGATTCTGATAAACTTCGCTGAAATCTTCAGCGTTTTGATTCAGCCCGTAGAGCGCATACAAATCGCCGGTCATTCCGGTTTCACTTTTTGCCTCGCTCACCTTCCGGTCTTCTTCAATCAGCCGCTGCTCCTGATTCAGAATTTCGGGATTGTTCTGCATTGCCAGATTAACAGCTTCTCCTGCAGAGATTTGCAAGTCGGGCAGTGTGTCGGGGACGATACATTCAACTTTGGTATTTTTGTCAAGTCCCAAAAAGGAGTTCAGCTCTGCCTGCGCCCGCTCAAGCCCCAGTTTTGACTGGGTCAGCGCCAATGTTGCGTTCATCTGGCTGAGCTCCAGATTAAGCAGTTCATCCTGCGTAACAGTTCCTACCTGATACCTTCCCCGCCCGATTTTAAACAAAGTGTCGGCATTGGCAAGATTGGTTTCTGCAATGTTCACCTCAATCTGTGCATCCACCAGATTGAAAAACAACCGGGACGCCTTTAAGGCAATGTCTTCCCTGGATTGGATGAAATTCTTTTTGGCCTTCTCAAATTTCAACGGCTCAATTTTGGCAGTCCATTTCAGGCGGTTATACCCGCTGAGCGACTGCTGGTAGCCAATACTGAAGGGCGAAGAAGACCACGATGAAATCTTGCTGGCACCGAGTTTCTGTGATAAATTGAGGTCGGAACGGGCAAAAATCTGTCCGCCGGTCAACCCCACATTCTGATTCAGCGACAAGGAAATATCTGAGTTCAGGTCTTCGCGCGGCTTGTATTCATCCCGGTTTTCATCATAATTATACACCTTCTGCATGGAGCGGTTATAATCAAACGGAGTGGCCTGCAACATCAGACTTGGCAGGCGGTCAGCCCTGAAATAGCGGAATTCCCAGAAACTGGCAAGAAACATATTTTCATACCGGAAAGCATCCAGCGATTGCCGGGAAGCTCTGTCGATAACAGCCTGAAGGGTAAGATACTCTTTTTCTGCGGCTAAACTTGCAAAACCTGAAAAGCTGAAAATTAAAAATGCAGTTATGAGTCGTCTCATGCTTATTAAAATTAAATTTAGTAGCGCAGCGAATTGACCGGGTCATGCTCTGATGCCCTTTTGGCGGGCAGGTACCCAAAAATAATCCCGACAATTACCGAAACGCCAAATGAAATAATGATGGAAAAGGCAGAAATTATGGTTTGAATACCAAATACCACAGTAATGATTTTTGAAAGCGCCACGCCCAGAAAAATTCCGATAATGCCCCCGCTTAAACTGATAATTGTGGATTCGGAAAGAAACTGCACCACAATATCAATCCGCGACGCGCCGATTGCCTGCCTGACCCCTATTTCACGAATGCGCTCCATCACAGAAGCCAGCATGATGTTCATAATGCCAATTCCGCCTACCAACAATGAAATTCCGGCAATCACGCCCAAAACAATGTTGAAAATATTCTTGGTGCGCTGCTGCTGTTTGAGCAGCAATTCGGGAATGGTTACTTCAAAATCGAACAGGTTGTTGTGCCTGCGCAGTAGCATTCTCCGTATGATTTCGGCAGTGGAGCTCAAATGCTCGGTATCTGTTACCTGCACAATGATTTTGTTGAGTTGGTTGAGGTTTTCCGTTTTGCTGCCATCGCTTCCGCCGGATGCCGCCAGCGCCTCCACCTCTTCGGCACGGATCAGGGAGCGGTTGCGGAAGCGGATATTCACCGTGCGGGTGGGCACAAAAATTTTATTGTCGGTACTGCTGATTCCCAGTTCGTCAGAAGCAGAAGCCGTGAAATCACGGCGTTCAACCACGCCGACAACCTGTAGCCAGACATCGCCACATTTAATGTATTTATCGACCGGATTTTCCTGATTGAAAAACACTTGCCGGATATTATCGCCAATGATGCAAACCGGAAAGGCATTTTCCATCTGCTCGTCGGTAAATTCCTTGCCCGATACAATTTTAATATCGAACAACCTGAAATAGTTGTTATTAACACCCTCCAGCACAACCGGTTTACTTTTTCCGTCGTGAATTGCCGAGTAGTTAAAGGAAATGACTGGACTGACCCGCTCCACCGTCGGGATTATCTCTTCAATGGCTTCAGCATCAAGGAGGGTAAGCCCCTTTGAAAACTTTTTGGCGCTCACCTGCTGCCCTTCGTCGCTGCCGGATTCCGAATTGCTTTCATTATCGGTTTGCAAAATCGGCGAAACAATGATATTGTTTACGCCAACCATTTTTATCTGCTCAAGAATTTCCTGCTGCGCCCCGTTTCCAATGGCTAACATGGTGATTACCGCAGCCACTCCAAAAATAATCCCCAAAGCCGTGAGCAACGATTTTACCTTGTTGGCAAAAATCGACTCAATGCCTGTGATTATGTCATGCCCGTATCGTTGAACAATTGCCTTCATCCGATAATGATAAATTGTTCCTGACTTCCTTCTTTCTTCTTCTGCAACTCAAAAGGTTTTTCCTTCTCTTCCTCCCGGGCTTTTTTGGCTTCTTCTTCCTCTTGTTTCCTGCGCTCTTTTATCTCCAGATAAATATCCATTCCTTCAAATGCAAGTTCCTCTGCGTAAGCAGGCTCTGTGAGCAAAATCACATCGCCTTCGTTCAGACCCTTCCGAATCAGAACATAATTTTCATTCTGATTCCCCAAATCAACCACTTGCCTTGTGACTCCGCTCTTTTCGAGATAGACAAACTGCAGTGAATCGTTGCTGAAAACAGCTTCGGAAGGAATATAAAGCGTATCGGTATAAAAACCGGTCTGAATCTGGTTGCTGGTGGTCATTGCCGGTTTCAGGTCTGAAACATCACCAAAAATTCTGATTTTGACTTCAAAAACCTTGGCATCACTTTTTGGCATGGGCTGCCCGATGTTGGCCACAGAGACCACCTCTCCCTCCAGCTCTTTTTCAGGCATGGCGTCAATTCCCAAAGATACTTTTTGCCCGACTTTCAGACTGGAAATATCAATTTCATTCACATAGGTTGTGGAAAGCATCGAAGTCAGGTCGGGGAGTGTGGCAATGACAGGCATCCATGAACTGACGGTGGAACCCACTTTGATTTTTTCGCGCGTACGGTCTTTTCCGTAAATGACCATTCCCGATTTGGGTGCGGTAATAACCAGTGAATGATAGACTTCGTTGAGTTTATTTACTCTGTTTTCCTGGCGGCGGAGATCAATTTTCCTTCGTTCAACCCGTGAGGCTGCCTGTCTTTCTTTCAGGACATAGCCCTGAATCTCCTGCTCCAGCCTTCGTTTGGCTTTGTCTAAGTCCATTTCTGCCTTGCGAATGACAGCAGGCGATTCAAATATTGATTCGTCAAGGATTATTTTCATCTCCTCCACATTTTCGCGTGCATTGATAATCTGGTCACGCACATTGCTGAGGGTGAGGTTGGAGTCCATCTTGGCATCTTCAAATTCATTATATCCCTGTTCAAGCTCTTCGCGCGCGTTGGTGAGCGCTTCTTCTACCGCCTTTTGATCCAACGTAGCTACATAGTCGCCCGATTTTACAACGGTTCCCTCTTCAACCAAATCGGTGATTTTTATTTCATAAATTCGAATATCGGGGTCGCGTAAATTTTCGGGCACCACAATGTTTTCAGAGTTTTGCGCTTCAAGTTGTCCGCTGGAATAAACCAGCATCTCAAACGGCCCACGGATAACCTGAGCCGTAATTTTTTCAACTTCGCTTTTGGATTGCGTCAGCAGAAAAAAACCGGCAAGCAACACCAGGGCAGCGACGCCGGTCGTTATAAATATTTTTTTACTCATATTTAAACTTTTGGGGAAATTTTCGAAAATAACTCATTTTTGCACAAAAACTATGCCTGCATTCGCTCATTTACACTCATTTAAAGTTAATTTTTCTATCTATTGCGGCTTTGGCAAGTGTCATAATCAGCACGCCGATTACGGTGAGCAATCCGCCAATGAGCTGGTGTGTCAAAGGCAATGTTCCAAAGAAAAGATAAGCGCCAATCAGCACAAAAATTCCTTTTGAAGTTTGCACCACAGATGAGCGCGAAGCTTCCATATACCGGAAGGAGTAATAAATCGTGATGATTGCCAGCGAAGGGCCGAGCGCCGACCCGACAACAATATTTTTCAGCGCCGAAAGGGGAATGGCAAAAGAATGTCCGAGCGCAAAAAACATGATGAATGAAAAAACCAGCAACCACACCGAACGGTTAAGGCTCAGCAATTCGGGACTGAGCTTTTTCACGTGCACTTTAACCACCAAAGAGGTGATTGTGGCCAAAAGGGCATTCACCAGCACTATGCCGGTTCCGGGAATAAACAACCTGCTCAGCTCCGTTTCGCCTGTGTAGCCGATGATAAAAGCGCCGGCCAGGGCCAGGAAAGCTCCGAAAATCTCAACCGGTCCGAATCTTTCGCCAAGAACAACAATTCCACCCAAAGCAAGCATCACCGGATACATATTCCCCAGAAATGAAGTAACTGCCGGGTCGGGAATGATGTGAACCGACAGATAAAAGGAGGTGGTGGTCAATATCTCCAGGAAGCCTAAGGTAATCAGAATTCTGACCTGTTTTTTCGTCAGTGTTTTAATCTGCAACAAACTTCTGCTCCGCAGGGCAAAAAGAAAAATAATCAAAGTGCTGACCGAAAACCAATAGACCCCGAATACCGGAAGGGATACCTCGTTCAATGCGGCTTTACTGAAAATATATTCATTCGAAAATGCAAGCGTGCCGATGATTGCAAAGACATATCCCTTTATTTTGTCTGACTTCATGCTTTAGAAATAATGAATGCAAAGATAAGAAACAGCTCCGGTTGAATATATTTACTGGGATTAATATTGATTTTTTGCCGGATAAACCCCCTCTTTTCTCTATTTTTGCTCAAATTATTGATGATTTTGAATGCGTGTTCATCAAAAACAAAAATTTAAGTAGAAAAAAATTAGACTCAATTTATCTGAAATAGAACAATCAGTAATACTTCCTATTTCTAATCTGTAACATGACCTAAATGACAAATTATTTCAATATTATTCTCCTGCACCAATTCAATTAATTTCTTTATATTTGTTGTTTTAATAATAAAAGATAGAAATGATGAATGGTTAGGAATTCATCATATAATATGAAATACTATTAAACAGCATAATTTACATTTTTAAAATTTTCTATATAAATCTTAGGGTTCAAATATAATTTGAATAGCGAATACATAGATGTTGTGGAGTATTAAAAAATCAAAAATTAAATAACTATGTTCGGACTTTTCAATAAAAAAAAATCATTCCACGAGTCACTTGAAAATCAAATTTCTGATGTTAAACAACTTGACCCTCTAATAGCTAATATAATATTAAAAGGATTATCTTGTGATAAACTACCTAACGCAACTGGTAAATTTGGATCAATAACAAATCCAATTCCTGTCAATGGACCAATGGGCGAAATCAAATATTTAGGAAAGCTAAGAGGTAAAACAGGGCATGCTGTTTTTTTCCATAGAATTGGAAGTACAATAACGCCAATTTCAGAGCATCCAATAGATGAATTTGAATTAGTTATGAGTAAGATTACTATGTATACTGATCACCGATAGCAATTTCGGTGGTTTTTAAGCACGAACCCTGATAATCGAACTCATAATAAAGTCCTCCGAACCCACCGTTTTCATGCTGATATTTCGCAAGCTCATCCATAAAGGCAACCGTGTCC
>CAZVAD010000003.1:45648-49142 GCA_964624645.1 uncultured Mariniphaga sp. | reverse complement strand
TTGAATTAGTTTGTATAGATGCAACTCAATGGAATAAACTATATTTTGACCCTTATCATCCAAGGCGTTCAAACCTGGCACCTGAAGGATATAGATTAATGCCTTATAAAAAAGAACTAAAAATGGATTTACCATTTGCATTTGGAGTAACATCATATGTTGCAAATTTTCCTTACGACTTACCCCAAGAATTAAAAGAATTTTATGGTGGAACGGGTGCCATTTCAAGGCATGCGCAAAAATGGCTTGAGAAATATTCTTTTCAAAGATCCCTTAATGAACTAAAAAATCAAAATCAAGAAAACCAAAGGTAATAAAAACTTATGAAAATATTGATAATTATAGTTTTGTAATAAATGTTTAGCAATCGAAAAAGTAATTTTGACTAATCATAAAGAAAAATTGATGGGTATTTTAATTCAAGATATGATAAAAAGTTTTTAGAAAGATTCATATTCTTTAGAGCTTATCTAAAATAGGTAAATAACAATCTATTAAACACAGAAGATATGTACCTTTATTTTGTTACCATAGCAATCGAAGTTTATCAAATTTCATATCAGCACGTATATCAATTCATTAATAAATTAGAATATCCACATTCTGGAAAATAATATGGTATTTACATAATCCAACTAATTCAGATATTAATCATGAAATGACATCTTGCTTTGAAGATAATATTGCAGCAGGCTTTTTATTATCAAGAACTGTGTTTGAAATATTTAATACTAAAATTTTAAATTTTGGGCATTCTCGAAATTAAAAAACTTTAAAAATCTAACTATGTATGACTCAAAAAAACGAATAAGCCAAATTAAAAATATAGTCACTGGACTATCGAATAATGACCCAAGAAAAGTAGAAATAGCATGTAAATTTATAAAAGAAGAATTAATTCCTGCATTAGAACTTAGTATATCAGAAAGTAAAAAATCTGCATTAGAAACATTAAATTTGCTAATTTCAGAAAAGAGACCTCCTAAAGATATATTTGAATTACTTGATTTGGAAATTGCTGTTATTTACAAAAATACCAACGATGAACAAATTGAAGTAATTAATAAAGAAAAAACAAAACCTAGGAAAGAATTTCTAAAATCAAAAAACACTTCGCTTCAAAAGTTAGAGAAACAATTTAAAGGAAGACAATTTGGAGAATTAGTTCTTTACCACATAAAAGTTCATACTCCAAAACAAATTAATGATACAATTAAAATATTAATAGCTAATCTTTATCCTGCTTTAGCTATTGAAACCCTCAAGTTTATTGAAATAGTTGTTTATCGTTTTTCAAAAACAAAAAAAATATGGAAACATGATTGTGGAGACACATTAAGAATTTATACAACTGCGACAAAAGTTGAGGCTGAAAAATGCAATATAAAAGTAAGTGATGATTATGCTTATGATGTTTTTGAGCTTATTGTTTTTAGTTTAGCTCAACGTGCTATAAACGAGCCGGAATTTAAAAACTTTATAAAGAGGTCAGTAAGGAAATTTTGGATATTTTGAAATCTGAACGTTGGACAAAGTAAAAAAAATGTAAAAAACCCTTTAACATTTTAAAAATGAACAAAGTAAAATTAAATTGGCTATTATTTATCGTATTTGTTTTATTTTCAGTTTCATGCAGTCAGCAAAAAATAATTTTGTCGGGAATTGTCAGCAATAAAACAGATAATACCCCGGAGATTCTTGAAGCAAAGCTTCTTCGCGACAATGAGACCAAACCGGGCAGGCAGTACAAACACAGCGCAATCCAACCCGACGGTTCATTCCATATGAAAGTGAAACCTGACCGCTCCTACATTCTGGAAATCAGTGGAAGTGAAGGCTCAGG
The DNA here is from genome assembly GCA_964624645.1 of uncultured Mariniphaga sp. Lineage (GTDB taxonomy): Bacteria > Bacteroidota > Bacteroidia > Bacteroidales > Prolixibacteraceae > Mariniphaga. The sequence goes on along the minus strand of CAZVAD010000003.1, from coordinate 47,299 downwards.
AAGAGTTTTTCTGCCGGCAGAACGCTTATTGAAAAAAGTTGCCATAAATTATCCCGTAAAGGATACGATAATCATTTTCCACACCAACGACCGCCATTTTGACTTCAATCAGGGAGATGAACTGGCCGGAACCATTGAAGAGGCACGGGCAAAATATGACGATGTTTTTCTGTTTGAAGCAGGCGATGTTTTTGTACGTCATGCCAACCGCTGGACGGTCAACAACAGCCAGCCAAAAGACACGGCATGGTATGGTGAGCGGGCAATGGAAATCATTCAAAAAATGAATGCCCTCGGATACGATGCCATGACCTTTGGAAACCATGAGTTTGCCTACATTAAAGACTATACCCGTCAGGCGCTTGATGCCGCCCGTTTCCCGGTTATGGCCGCAAATATGGAAGTCAGTACAGATAAGCTGCCTCAGCCTAAGCCATTTACCGTACTGAATACTTCTGCCGGATACAAAATTTCAGTTTTGGGGTTGTCCACCGACAATGCAAAGCGGGACGGAGTGAAACAGCTGGATTTGAATGAAACGGTCGAAAAATATCTCCCGTCTATAAACAATGGCGCAGCGCTCAATCTTGTTCTGTCGCACATGGGGTATAAAAATGACTTGCTGCTTGCCGGCTCATTTCCACAGTTTGATGCCATCATCGGCGGGCATTCCCACACTTTGCTGGAAGTGCCAACCTATGAAAATTCAGTTTTGGTGGCACAGGCGGGCGGAAATCCGCACGAAGTTTCCGATAAAAATCCGGCCTACTTAGGGAAACTGATGTTTACACTGGAAAACGGAAAACTCATCGACAAAAAGGGATTTGTAGTTGACCTGAACAGAAAAAAGGATTTGTCGGCAATTGAAATGCCCGAACGGGGCGTTTGTGCCCACCGCGGGGCAATGGATACCCATCCGGAAAATACCATACCTGCTTTTCGTGCAGCCGTTGAGGCAGGCGCCCAGATGATTGAGTTCGATGCCTGGCTCACAAAAGACAATCAAATGGTTGTGATGCACGATGCCACGGTGGACCGCACAACAAACGGGAAAGGGAAAATCTCCGGTTTCACCCTTGATGAAATCAAACGGTTGGACGCGGGAAGCTGGAAATCCCCTGAGTTTGCCGGGGCAAAGGTGCCGACACCTGAAGAGGTTCTGGCAGAAATGCCCTACAATGTCTGGCTCAACATTCACATTAAAGATGCCGGCGAACTGCCCGTAATGCTTGCCAGGCTGCTGAAAAAACAGGGACGGCTGCATCAGGCTTTTCTGGCATGCGGCGCCGAAGCAGCCAGACAGGCGCGCCGCGTGGTGCCGGAAATTATGATCTGCAACATGGACAGGCAGGGCTCAAGCCTTGATTATGTAAACAATACCATTGAACTGGGCGCTGACTTCATCCAGCTTACCGGAAAAATCACCCCTGAGTTTGCAGATTATACAAAATCACTCCAAGCGAAAGGCATCCGCATCAATTATTTTGGAACGGACTCTCCGGAAGAGATCAGGACATTGTACGATTATGGAATTGATTTTCCGTTGGTTAACGATGTGATAAAAAGCATAAATGTTGCAAAGGAAGCCGGCTTTGAACCGGTGAAACCGGTTTTTTGGTGATGGAAAACTGAATAAAAAACAATCATTGAT
>CAZVAD010000003.1:26658-45548 GCA_964624645.1 uncultured Mariniphaga sp. | reverse complement strand
TAAATAAAGTCAAAGAATACAGTGTTTTACTCAAAAAGCACATCCCCATTGAGAAAGTGTTTCTTTTTGGCTCTTATGCAAAAAATACAAACCGAACAAACAGTGATATAGATGTTGCGATTGTTGTAAATAAAATTGAAGGGGATTTTTTTGCCATTCATCCATTATTGTGGAAACTAAGACGACAAATTGATGATAGGATTGAACCAATACTTATAGAAAAAGATAATGACCTTAGCGGATTTCTGATTGAGATTCAACGAAACGGAATTGAGATAACGTAAAGATTTTTATAATTAACAACCAACCCCGACACATTAACCGCTTAATTCACTGAACTTAAGAGTTTGCAGAATCGTTTTCAGGGAATTATTTTAGTCTGAACATGAACTCCTATTAAAGATTTTTACTGCCAAAATTGAATAACAAACCGGCCGTGAAATTGTATCTGTCTTCAATCCTGAAAATTCTGATGCATACATTTACTCCTTTAGTTTCAAATCAATCCTTCACCTCAATTCCCTTACAAACCAAAATACTCCCTGTACCGGTTATACAGGTTTCCGGCTTGTTGGTAAGCAGATTGCGGGCTCATAAAATGTGAAAACTCAAAAGTGATCGCTTTTTCGTATCCGGCTTTTCGGGCAGCTTCAAGTTTCATGCGCAGTTTGTCAAACTTGATGGGCAGAAATTTTATGGGCATGTCGCGATCAAAAGTTTCGGCGTTGGTCCAGCATTGCATCCCGTATCTGTCGGCCAGTTTTTTATTCACCGTGAAAAAAGTATCCAGTTCATCGTAATCAATGTGTCCGTCCTGAAAGGCCACCGCATCCACCACTTCGTGAATTCCGTCAAAGATTTCATTCCACTCTTTTTCGTGCTGCTGAACCGACACGGCCTGCTCTTTGGTGAGCACCGTGCCGCTTGCCTCAACTGCCTTTTTGCCGTCAATCCAGGGCGAAATGAATGTCGGCAGCCCACCGGAAACCTCTTTACACTGTTTGCCCATGGCATGAAAAGCGCCAATAGCGCCTTTCGTGGCGCGACTGATCTCACCGCTCAAATACCAGCCCCCAAAACTTTTGTGCTTGCTTCCGTAATTTTCCCACACTTCATCAATGACATATTTATTGTCCTCGATTTCATGTGTCATATCGCCGGTAGCCCAGTAATGGCCCGAATCGTATAGTCCGAAGTAAAATTTCATGTCATATTTTCCGGCAAGCCGCAGAAACATATCCAGCAAATCTACCGAAGGCATATAACAACCTTTGTCAAGCAGGTATTTTGAAGGATAGGTGATGAATTTTTTATACCCCGAACGAATCATAATCACCGTATCTATCCCGATGGCTTTCATATGCCGGAAATCCAGGTCCCACTCTGCTTCGCCCCAGTTTTGATGGGGAATATCGTGCGAGATTTCATCTAAAAAAGTACCGGTAATTTTCAATCCGTTATTTTCAGGAACGATGAGCGTACTGCTCAGGTTTTCATCTTTTTGGATTCCGGTCAATCCTGTCCCCGGTTTCGGGTTTGTATTCTGACAGGAAGTAATCAAAGGAACTGAAGCTACTGAAGCGCCTGTCAATGCTGCTTTTTTTATAAAGTTTCTCCGGGTATTTTTCATGTTTTAAACTGTTTAAACGGTCAGATTTACAAACTACAAATGACACAAATATATTGGTAAAAAACGAAAAGCTAAGAGACAAATTGATTATTACGGATACCCATCAAAGGAAAGTTCACCGCTATCCCGAATCATAAAATGCAGTTGATGGCATGAAACCCCAACCGGGAAACAAGCGCAAAACCGGAACTTCCCGGAACAACTTGCCCATGAATTTTCAATAAGGTTTTGTCCGAAATTGTGATTGATACGGGCAAGGTAAAACTCTTGAAAATCGTTCCTTCGGGCAATAATTTTTATTTACTTTGTGCATTGCCATCATCCGTTCCTGAAAATTATAACTTTGCAAGAATCAATTTATTAACACATAATACGCGCATTCAGATGAGTAAACAAAAAAAGCTAAACATTGGATATATAACCTTTATTTCGCTTGTGGCTGCTCTTGGCGGACTGCTTTTCGGGTACGACACGGCTGTAATATCGGGAACGGTTACGCAGGTAACTCAGCAATTTTCCCTGACCACGATGGAAAGCGGCTGGTACGTAGGTTGTGCGCTGCTCGGCTCCATCATCGGCGTTATTTTTGCCGGGAAACTGAGCGACAGCATCGGGCGAAAAAAAACCATGATCATTTCAGCGGTCTTGTTCACTTCCTCTGCTATTGGCTGTGCGCTTTCACATAATCTGGATCAACTGGTATTCTGGCGGATTGTGGGCGGCGGCGGAATAGGAATCGTTTCCATTGTTTCCCCTTTGTATATTGCCGAAATTTCACCGGCATCGCATCGCGGCAGGCTGGTTTCACTCTATCAGCTGGCTATCACTATCGGATTTCTGGCGGCCTACCTGATGAATTTTTATCTGCTTGAACTTTCCGCCACTTTTACGTCCAAACTGCCTTTGGCGCAAAAAATATTTGGCGCCGAAGTGTGGCGCGGTATGCTGGGATTGGAAACCCTCCCGGCCATGACATTCTTTCTGGTTACATTTTTTCTGCCTGAAAGTCCGCGCTGGCTGCTTGTGAAGGGCAGCAATGAAAAAGCCGCCTCAATTTTTGCCGGAATATACAATTTCAAAGAAGATATAATTTTTCAGATGAATGAAACATTGGCCATGCTGAAAACCGAAACAGCATCGAAATCGGACTGGAAAATCATTTTCAGACCGGGCTTTTTGCGTGCTGTGCTCATCGGAAGCGCCATTGCCATTCTCGGGCAGTTTATGGGCGTGAATGCCGTGCTTTACTACGGGCCATCCATTTTTGAAAAAAGCGGCATTTCCAGCGGCGATTCGCTGTTTTATCAGTCATTGATCGGGCTTGTAAACATGGGGACCACCATTCTGGCTTTGCTGATTATCGACAAAGTGGGAAGAAAAAAACTGGTTTATGTAGGCGTTTCCGGGATGATTGTCTCTTTACTTCTCATCGGATTCTACTTCCTTTTTGCAGAAACCCTGATGCTGACCAGTCTTTTTCTTTTGGTTTGCTTCCTGGCCTATATTTTCTTCACAGCCGGCTCAATCAGCGCCGTAATTTTTGTTTTCCTTTCGGAAATGTACCCCACCAGAGTGCGCGGCCAAGCCATGTCGATTGCAACCCTGTCCCTCTGGATCGGCACCTACCTGATCGGACAGCTTACCCCCTGGATGCTGGAAACATTGTCGCCAGCCGGAACTTTTTTCCTGTTCGCAGTGATGTGCATTCCCTATATGCTGATTGTGTGGCGGTTGATGCCGGAAACAGCCGGCAAATCGCTGGAAGATATTGAGCGTTTCTGGTTAAGTAAAGTAAAAAACAAAGATAAATAATAACATGAATTTCAAAAAACTTGAACAACAATACAAGGACGAACTTCTGAATAACGTCCTCCCTTTCTGGCTCGAAAAATCACAGGACAAGGAGTGCGGCGGCTATTTCACCTGCCTTGACCGGAAAGGCGATGTGTTTGATACCGATAAATTTATCTGGCTCCAGGGGCGGCAGGTGTGGATGTTTGCCATGCTGTACAACAAGGTGGAAAAGCGGCAGGAGTGGCTGGATTGCGCCATTCAGGGAGCGGATTTTCTGAAAAAGTACGGACACGACGGCAACTACAACTGGTACTTTTCGCTGACGCGCGAAGGAAAGCCACTTGTGGAGCCCTACAATATTTTCTCCTACACTTTTGCCACTATGGCATTCGGACAGTTGAGCCTTGCCACCGGCAACCGGGAATATGCCGAAATTGCAAAACGCACTTTTGACATCATCCTTTCGAAAGTGGAAAATCCAAAGGGAAAATGGAACAAAGTACACCCGGGAACGCGAAATCTGAAAAATTTTGCCCTGCCGATGATTCTCAGCAATCTGGCTTTGGAAATAGAACATCTGCTTGATGAAGAGTTTCTGGTAAAAACTCTTGACCATGTCATCCACGAAGTGATGGATGTTTTTTTAAGACCGGAATTGGGTGGGATCATTGTGGAGAATGTTGAATCTGACGGCTCACTTTCCGATACTTTTGATGGCCGCCTGGTCAATCCCGGGCACGCCATAGAAGCCATGTGGTTTATGATGGATCTGGGCAAACGCCTGAACCGGCCGGAGCTGATAGAAAAAGCGGTGGAAACCACCCTGACCATGATTGAATATGGCTGGGATAAAGCGTATGGCGGCATCTATTATTTTATGGACCGGCTGGAACGCCCGACGCAACAACTGGAATGGGACCAAAAACTCTGGTGGGTACATATCGAAACGCTGATCTCTTTGCTGAAAGGCTACCAGCTGACCGGAAACGAAAAATGCCTCAGATGGTACGAAAAAGTACACGATTACACCTGGTCACACTTCAAAGACCCGGAATATCCCGAATGGTGGGGTTATCTGACCCGCCGGGGCGAAGTCCTTTTAGACCTCAAAGGCGGCAAATGGAAAGGCTGTTTCCATGTTCCACGGGGAATGTATCAGTGCTGGAAGATTTTGGAAGAGATAAATGCGTAAAGCTTCAGCACCCTCCCCTCACTTTCACAACTTCACGCTTCACGGGCGCTCCGGTATTTTTCAGGGCATCCACGAGATTGTCCATCTGACGGGCTGCTTCTGACCTGAAATGATAAACCTGCTGATCCCGTTTTGAAGCATCTGCCGGCGGCTCTTCCACATCGTAGAACATGCTGCGGAATTCATATACGGTTTCGCGCATGATCAGATTTTCCGACTTTCCGATATGTTTGGCTTTCAGGCAGGCCATTCGCACCAGCGTATCGCTGTCGGCATAAAAGACATTGGTTTTCAGACGCTGCCTGAACAACGGCCCGTACTGCCTGTCCATCATCTTTTCAAAAGGGACATTGATAGCCATGGGCAGGTGAAATTCTTCATATTCCTGCGGCGAACGGACATCAATGATATTCAGTGAATAATGACTGTTCACAATTTCATCGGCCAGCTTGTCGGCAGGAATCTCTTTAAACACGCAGGTCTGCTGCCGTTTGGCTTCTGCAATCCGGCGGTTGATATTGTCCTTTTCTCCGGGCAGAAAAGCCACAACCGCCAATACCGCAAAAAGTGCAGCCGCTGCCCATGCGTAGCGGTTTCGCTGTGCCGGTTCAATTTCCGGTTTCCGTTTATTCACTTTGTTCTCAATAAACCAGGTGGCCACAAAGGCGCCAACAGCAATGAAAGCAAGCAAAAATCCGAACGTTATATTGGACATTCCCAGATAATCTGAAATGCGAATCATCCCCATGTTGCCGGCATTGTAGGTGTTTTCAATCCACGGAAAAGTTTCAATGAAACCCCACACGCCCAAAATGGCGCCAAAAAGAAAAGCCAGTGCATCCAGTTTCCCGATTGCCACTGCGCAAACACTGGTTCCGGGGCAAAATCCGCCGATGATAAAACCGGCGCCCATAATCAGGCCTCCTATAATTGCCGACTTTAAAAAGGTCGGGTTAACATAGATTGCATCCAGATCGAGCAATCCGTAATGTCCCAAAAGCAGGACACCTGCCATGGCCGTTATTCCGGCTGTGAAAAACACGCGCAAAACGGTGAAATCGTAACCATAAAACAGCCCTACCAGCTTTTTGGTGGATGAAAAACCTGCCTGCTCAAGAATGAAACCGAAGCCAATTCCCAGAAAAAAGGCGATAATCAGGCTAAACTCTTCGCTTATGATGAAAGGTACTAATGGTCCCATAGCATTTTATTTTAACCAAAGTTTTCTGAAAAAATAAGCCAGTGCATAAGCGCCTCCGAAAATGGCCATCATGGTGAGAATTCCGCCAAGCGAAAGCACAGCCATCCCGCTTAGCGCCGAGCCGCTTGTGCAGCCGCGCCCCAATTGTGAACCGTAGCCAAACAGCGCCCCGCCGATGATTGCCCCGGCAATGCGAACACCATTTGTAACCCGCGGCCCTTTTTCAAGTTTCAATCCGGTGCGGTTTGCCAGTACGCCGGAAAAAAACGCCCCGACCAGCACCCCGAAAACTTCAAATACCAGAAAATTTTTCCATGGTCCGGCAGGATTTTCCTCTTCATATTCCTTATAATATGCCGTTTCAGCAGCATGTGCCGGCGCAACCTTTTCAACCGACGCTATCACCACACTTTTGAATGCGCCGCTGGCGCCTAATCCCCGTCCTGTGATATAAATTGTTGCAAGCAGCACCAGTCCTAACAGAAAACCGGCCAGGTACGGATTCATGTAGGGTTTTGGTTTTATTGTCTCTCTGTATTTCATTGTTCTGAATTTTTAGTGGATATCAAATTTTTCAGAAATTATACTTTCTCTCCGGTAACCGGTTCTTCCTCATCTTCATCTTCCAGGTCTTCGTAACCGGTAATCATCGCCTGAATATTTGAAGTCGGCGTATGCCCCGTGGTGGTCATATACACGTGCACCACCAGAAATACCATCAGCAGGAAAGCTCCGAGCGTATGCCAGAAAGCAATGCTCTCCAATGAAAAGTTACTGACCACAACAATATCATTCCGGTCAATGGTTTTCTGAAACATGTAAATGATTCCGGAAATCACCGTCAGCGGGATCAGAATCAATTTAAAGCTAAGGTAAACCAGCCGCTGCAATGGATTCAGCTTTTTCACCTCCGTTTTCTTTGTGGGATGTTTTTCGCCTTTGAACATCCCGAAGCTGTAGAACCGGATTTGTTCAGCCAGTTTTTTGGTTGTGGGGATATACTGCTTCCATTCGCCGGTTACTACATGCCAGAAAATGGCAAATATGATCAGCGCTATCAGCATCCAGGAGGCGACCCGGTGAAAGCGGGCGGCATGTTCAAACCCTAACACATGAATGCTTCCGTGGACTTCAAATCCGGTAAAAGCCAGGAACATGATCAGGATTGCCTGTGTCCAGTGCCAGAAACGCTCAAATCCTTTATAAACATATACTCGTCTCATAACGCTATTTTTTACTCCAGACTGTTATTTTCATAATCTATATTTTCCGTGTCGTACTCTTTTCTGCGGATTGACACAACAACCCGGATGGCTGCATGGAGAAACACAGCCGCCAGCGCACCGAAAAACATCAGTGAACCAAGGAAATCCAGGGGCTTGTTATAGTCGCGCCCGGGCATATAGAATCCGGCAAGCGATGCCAGTCTTCCTTCCTCGCTGCGTGTGTGGCACTCGGCGCACCCAACCGCCTGCTCCTTAGGAGCAACCATGTGATTGACAGGCCATTGCATTTCAGTTTCCACAAAGCCATATTCTCCGCTATAAGGAAGGCCAACATGTTTCATACCGGCAGCAGCAGCGGTTTCCCAGTCAAAATCTTTCCAATAGGCGCTGTCGCCTTTTTCCAGCGCAAACAGTTTCGGCTGAACCAGAATATTATATTTCTTGTCATAAATCTGATCGCCTGTATGATTTTTAACCGGAAAAATTTTGGATTCCGGGTCTTCATAGGAACCAAAAAGAGTATTCATCTGCACCGGTACCGACCTGATGGTATCGCCCAGCAGATAGTGGTCAGCCGTTCCGTTGAACCAGATGTAATCGGGTTTCACATTTTTTGCCCAGACAAACGAGCCTTTAATAGACAGGTATTCTTCGGTGCTGTCGTTGTTAAATTCCTGATAAGGTTCACCGTCCCGCAGTTTGCCGGCAGTGGACCAATGCCATGACATTTTTGTAGGATTTTCCTTGGCATACAACGGAATGTGGCACGCCTGACAGGAAACCTTTGCATTGTGACGGTTCAGCAAATCATCGAAATGGGGAGTGCTTGTGTGGCAATCCTCGCACAATGCGCGGTTGGTGTTGGTGGATGAAACGGAATACATTCTTCCCTTAATCTGGTGATTCTCCCCGCCATGACAGGCAACACAGGTCATGTCCATTCCGTTGGCGGCCATGTGCACATCCAGATTGCGGTCGCAGGCGAGCTGAGCTTCTTCAAGGTCGCCATGTTTCACGTTGTTCCCTCCGCCGCTGTAAAAATGGCAACTTCCGCAATTCATGCGGTGCGGCGCGCCGACGCTTTGTGCAACCAGGGTAAGATTCACCTCCCGTTCGGGATAGCCGGCTGATGCTGAACCCTTGTAATACAGCTCGCTGTTGTCATGACAAACCATGCAGTCCACATTCCGCGCATTGTTGAAATCATATTCGTCATTGGTCATTCCAAAACCGATATGGCACTTTGCACAGCTCAGCTCATTCGACTGCGCACCAAGGCAGAAATTGTTCAGCACATTTTTTTTGCCTGCTGCCGCCAGTCCCCGCCCCTCAACGTAAGAAACCCGCTCCCAGTTCCAGTGTGCCGATTTCATCACTTCTTTATGGCGCTCGGTGTGGCATTTGATACACGCTTCGGTTACTTCCTGAGGCGAGGAAAACTCATGCTGAAGTTCCGGAAACAGACTGTGGTTTACGGAAGAAACCGGTTTGATGGCATAGGCCTGTTTCAGTTCTTCCAATTTCAGATTGTAATATTCATTTTCCGTGTTGAAAATATTGATGAGCACTAAAACTGCAATAGCAAGAAAAATAATAATGGCAATGGTTTTTTTCATCTCCTATATTTTAAACTATTGACAAAAATTGCATTAAATAATGTTTTATTCATGCAAATTTATCCAAATATCTAACTATTCAAATATGAAAATTTGTTCCGGTTTTTATTCCCAATCAAAAATAAAAACAAATTACTATATATCAACTATTTATATAAATAGTTTTTAAACAGATACCGGTAATATATAATGATTCTAAAGAAGATTATTTCAGATAAAAGCATATTTTAATCTGAACATAAGTCCGTGGATTAAAATAACAAATGAACATTTGGTGAATTTATCTGAACTGAGGAATATAAATGATCAATCCGTTATGCCTGACACTTTTTGCCAAAGTGATGCTTTTTTTAAATCCCAGATAACTGTCAGGCGGCAGGGCAGGGCAATTTACGCAACATAAGTTTCCATTATTACAGCTTTCAGCCACTCATAACTTCAATGAGAGACAAGCCTGAAAAATCAGTTATTTTAAAATAAAGTAGTAAATCACCACCCAAATGGCAATGAAAAATAAACCGGGATACAATACCGCTTTCAGTCTTTTCATATCTTTCTTAAAGAACAAAAGATAAAGGACATAAACAATAAAAACTGCAATTAAGCCGATGGGAATGAATGAATATGTCATTCTTTTTATTTGTGTTTTTAATTACGTTGGGCTGCTGTTCCACACTGATCGCCGGTAATTGAAAAACCGGTGGTCCGTTCTCTTTCATTCAGAGTTGTAAAGTCAGCTTTAAGTGTCCTCCTAATCCTGTCTGAATTATTTTCATTAAAGTTGAAAGTCTGATGTCACTTGCGTTATTTTCAATCCGGGAGATGTAAGATTTGTTTGTTCCACATTTCTCTGCAAGTTCCTCCTGAGTCATACCAAGTTTAAGTCTTGCTTCTTCAAGTAAAGCACCAAGTTTGAAGGCTTCAAATTCCTGTTCCCATTTTTCTCTCTTTTCAGCTCCTCTTTTGCCATATTTTTTGTCGAGGATTTCATCAAGAGTTGTGATGTTGTTTTCTTTTCTCATTTTCATACTCCTTTTTTATTTTCAATGCTTTTTCAATTTCTATTTTGGGTGTTTTTTGGGTTTTCTTTTGAAATCCATTTCCTAATATTACAAGATTTCCTTTGTCAAAAAAGGCAAAAATCCTGAAAATATTACTCCCCGATTCAACCCGAACTTCAAACAATCCATCTGTTCCCGTGATATGGTCAAAGTACTTTTTAGGGATTCTATCAATCACTTGTATCAGATTTAAAGTCCACTCTATTTTTCGTTGCACATTTTCTTTTTGATTTTCATAAAAATCCAGAAAGTATCTTTTATATGCAACTACTTGCCTAACTTTTCCCATAGCGCGAAGTTAACTAATCAGACAACATTCTGCAAATTTATTTTACATTTTAGTATGAATCATTTTAAGAAGAAAGGGTATTTACCAACTTCAAATCAAAAATTTCAGAAGTGCGCTTCTATTTTTTTCATGGCGGATTAAATCTACCCATTAAAATAACTGTAGAACCCTTTGTTTAAGTAAAGAAGCGAACCCAAAAATTCGCGTGATCTCTCAATGCCCGTTATGCAGCAGGTTTTCGCTCAGCGCCCGGAGGGTGTTCACCTTTTGGGATTCGGGAACCAGGATGGATATGTTGTAGCGGCTTCCACCGTAGGAAATCATCCGGATGGGGATGCCGTCCAGTGCATGGAACACTTTGGATGCAAAACCGCGCTCCTCGCGGATAATATCGCCTACAAGGCACACAATGGCCATGTTCCGGTCTATTTCCACGGTTCCGTATTTTTCCAGTTCATGTAAAATCTGCTCCAGATTCTCTGTGCTGTCAACGGTGAGCGAAACGGCCACCTCGGAAGTGGAGATCATGTCAATGGGCGTTCTGTAATCGGCAAAAATCTTAAATACATTTTTCAGAAAACCATAGGCCATCAACATACGTCCTGAACGGATTTTTATAGCCGTGATGCCGTCTTTGGCAGCAACAGCCTTGATTCCGGCGCCTGATGATTCCGTGGTAATCAGCGTGCCGCTGTCGGAAGGATTCATCGTGTTTTTCAGCCGGACGGGAATATTCTTAGCATATGCCGGAAAAACAGTCTGCGGATGCAGGATTTTTGCTCCGAAATAGGCTAACTCAGCCGCTTCGTTAAATGAAAGCCGGTCAATTTTTGCGGTATTTTCCACAAAGCGCGGATCATTGTCATGGAAACCGTCAATATCTGTCCAGATTTGAATCTCTTCGGCATCAACCGCTGCGCCAACAAGGGATGCGGTGTAATCGCTCCCGCCGCGCTGCAGGTTGTCAATAGCTCCGTCTGCATTCCGGCAGATATATCCCTGGGTCACATAATAGGTTGCAGGGCCTGCCTCTTCAAGCACCCGCTGAATGTTTGTGCGGATAAAATCGGAATCAGCCATTTTCTCTTCGTCCGTGCGCATAAATTCAAGGGCAGGCAGCAATTTGGCATCATGCCCTTCCTCAATCATCAACAGGGTGAACAGCTGGGTTGAAATAAGCTCCCCCTGTGCCAATATGGTGTTTTCACCAACCTGAGTGAATTTACCGGAGGTAAACGATTTTATTGCGCCGAAACTTGCTTCAATCACTTCTCTCCCTTTCTTTCTGTTTTCTTCCGTTTTAAAAAGGGCATTCACAACTTCTTCGTAACCGATTTCCAGTTTACCGATGAGTTTTCCGGCTGTTTCCCCGGCCTCTTTTTTCAGATTTCCGGCAATTTCAACAAGTGCATTGGTAGTGCCTGCCATAGCTGAAAGCACGACAATTTTCCTTTTGCCGTTGGCTATAATTTTCAAAGTTGCTCTCATATTTTCAGGAGAACCTACCGAAGTGCCGCCAAATTTTAAAACCTTCATTGTGAATTTTTTTACATAGATTGTTTCTCGGATGTAAATATCTCTTTTTTTAGGAAAAAGTTTATGGAAACAAACAGATAGTCATTACTTTTTAAAGAATTCTTCAAGAAAAAAGGCAACTAAGTCTTTTCCCGAAGAATCCACAATTCCGATTTCGGGAGCATAAACAATTGCCCGGAGCCCCACTTCCGCTGCTTTTTCCTTGATTGCACGGGCATGAAGCGGATGGTGGTTCCGTTCATCATCATTGGACGGAATTCCGTTTTTATGTTTATTGAACACAAAAACCGGCGGATCATTTTTATCCATCATGCTTAACAAATCCAGCTTTTTTCTGATTTCTGTCTGCTCAGACAAATCCGCGCCATGATGTTCAGGCATTCCGAATGCCACAGCAACTGCCCTGCGTTGTCCGGGAGTGTCCGGCATGGGAATGCCGAGTATTTTTCCCCATTGAAAAATATCATACGTGGACTGGGTGGCAAAAGCGCCCGCACAGGTTATCCGCGTAGATTCGCGCAGCACGGGGTCATGGCTGTCCGGTTCGGCCATTTCACCGGAAAAGGCGAGCCACAACGCAGTGCCCGCACCGGCAGAACCGCCCGAGCAGGCAATACGCGTTTTGTCAATATTGTATTTTTTGGCATGGCGCCGGATGTATTGCAGGCACCTTTTCGAGTCGTTGAAACTGGCCAGTATCCCATAAGGTGCCTCCGTCATAAACCTGTAGTTGATGGTTGCCACCGACACGCCTGCATCCAGGAAGCGCACGAGGTCTTCAGACTGAAAATATTTGGATTTGTCGCCGCCGGTGAAACCGCCGCCATGAATATAAATCACTAACGGAGTCGGTTTTTCGGATTGTGCCAGCCAGATGTCGAAGGTATTGCGCGGGTGTGCACCATATTCTTCATTTTCAAATGTTGCCTTTTCCCCCCTGATGTTCACAGGTTCTTTTATTTCAGTCAGTGCTGCTGTTTCTGCCAAAATCAAAATGTTTCGTTATAAAATGAATGACATTTATTCAATACGTCATTTTTTATTCTGTCCTGAATTTTGCCAGGAAATAAAAATTCGGGCAAAAGTAGGGTTTAATAATCAAAAACTTCCAAAAATGGTGTGGTTTTCAGAATTAAAGTAAATTGTGGAGTAAATATTAAATCCTTCCCTGTTTGTGGTAAGTTTCCGTTCGATATGCAGCACCGGTTCCCCTTTTTTCATCCGGAGCATATTTTTGATTTTCTCATCCGGAATGATGGCTTTCAACTGCTGCTCCCCCCCGGTAATATCCACATGATAATGTTTGCGCAAAACCTCAAACAGCGACTTGTTCTCCAGCGAACGCCTGGTAAAACGGGGCAGGTTGATGTTCGGCAAATGGTTGATGTCATAAAAAACCGGTTTCCCGTCCACGTACCGAAGCCGTTCCATGTAAATGCACCATGACTCTTTTTCAAGCTCCGAAAGTTCAAATGCAAATTCCTGCGGCCAGTCCCTGATAACCGGAGGCTGCAAAATATCAGTTTTCAGATAACGCGTCCCCACAGCGGATGCCGTTCCTGAAATGGACAAAATACCGATTTTCTGAGGCGGCTTACGCACGATACTTCCCTTCCCCTGTTTTTTCAGAATCAGCCCGTCTTTCACAAGCATATCCAGTGCATGGCGCACCGTGGGACGGGTGATTCCGTAAATCGTACACAACTCATTTTCCGAAGGAAGCAGATCGCCTTCGTTGTAAACTCCGGTAAGAATATGCTCGCGGAGCAGTTCTGATAATTTCCGGTATTGCGGAACAGTGTCATTCATGCTTCAAAATTAAAAATTTTAATGAAAATAAAAAACAACTTGTATTTACAAGTTATTTTATTTAAGTTTGCATCATCAAATACAATAGAATTCTTTTTTGCTGATAATCAGCAAAAGTATGAAAGAAATTTGATTTTCAAGTTTGTAATAACAAGTTAAACAATAATAACAATGGCAACACCTGTAATGATGCCCCGCCAGGGCCAGTCAGTTGAATCCTGTATCATGGGGCAGTGGCACAAATCGGTTGGTGAAGAAGTCAAAAAGGGCGATTTGCTTTTCTCCTATGAAACCGACAAGGCAACGTTTGATGAAGAAGCCGCCGAAGACGGAATTCTGTTAGTCATATTTTTTGAAGAGGGAGACGAAGTGCCGGTGCTCACCAACGTAGCAGTAATCGGAAAGGCAGGAGAGCCGGTGGATGAATTTGCTCCCGGCGGAACAACTGTTGCATCCGCAGCCGGCTCACCCGAACCGGAAGTGAAGGAAGAAACCGAAGAGGCCCCGACAGTCATTGAATTTGACATTGAGGAGAATGAGGCGGGGAAGCGTATCCGCATTTCACCGCTTGCCAAAAACATGGCGCTGAAAGCCGGTTTGGATATTTCCCGGATTAAAGGCTCCGGGCCGCGCGGACGAATCATTGCCCGCGATATTGAAACTGCCGGAAAATCTGTTCAGCAACCTGTTGCAGTGCCGGCGCCATCTGCAAAACCGGAAACACAGAAAGCACAAATCATCCAAACCGGTGATGATTTTGAAATAAAACCGATTTCAAACATCCGGAAGCTGATTGCCCATGCCATGCACCAATCGCTGCAAAATTCGGCACAACTCACGCATCACCTCAGCGCCGATGCCCGGCAGCTGCTGAAACTGCGAAAAAAACAGAAAGAAGCTTTAGCTGAAGGAACTGTTTCACAGAATGTTAC
Source organism: uncultured Mariniphaga sp. (assembly GCA_964624645.1). Lineage (GTDB taxonomy): Bacteria > Bacteroidota > Bacteroidia > Bacteroidales > Prolixibacteraceae > Mariniphaga. The sequence continues at coordinate 31,262 of CAZVAD010000003.1, read as the reverse complement.
CATCAACGATCTGGTTTGTTTTGCAACCATCCGGGCGCTGGAAAAATTCCCGCAGGTGAACACGCACTATTTGGGCGACAAAATGAAATGGTTCAAAAAAGTGCATCTCGGGCTGGCGGTGGATACCGAGCGCGGACTGATGGTTCCGGCATTGCAAAACGCCGACGACCTTTCGCTGACCGGACTCTCATTTCAGCTGCAACAGTTGGCAGCACAGGCGCGCAGCGGCAGCGTGAATCCCGATTTACTCAATCCTGAAGCGGCATCCTTCACCATTTCAAATTTAGGAAATTACGGGGTGGAAATGTTTACGCCGGTAATCAACCTGCCGCAGACAGCCATTCTTGGTGTGTGTACAATCATTCCCCGCCCAAAGGAAATTGAGGAAGGAATATATGCTTTTGTTCCGGTGATTGGCCTGTCGCTGACCTACAATCATCAGGCGCTTGACGGCGGCGAAGCGACACGCTTCCTTGCTGAAATTAAAAATCAGATTGAAAATCTGAATGTCTGAACTTTAAATGGATTTTTCAATCATTCAACAAACGGAGTAATAACAAATTAAAAATATCGCAAAATGCCAAAAATACAATTCATAAATCCCGACGAGGTCAGAAAACCGCAAATGCTGGAATTCGATCCCATTCCAATCAACCAGTACAATAAATCCATTGAGGAGGAGATGGAAAACTTCAGCAGGGAAGATTTTCTGCGGATTTATCACGACATGGTGGTCATCCGTGAATTTGAAACGATGCTGAACCTGATCAAAACCCGCGGTGATTATAACGGAATTCCGTACAACCACCCCGGGCCGGCGCATCTTTCCATCGGGCAGGAAGCGGCTGCCGTGGGAATGGCCTTCACCCTTGATGCCGATGATTTCATTTTCGGCTCACACCGCAGCCACGGTGAAATTCTTGCCAAAGGACTGTCTGCTATTGACAAACTGGATGATGAAACGCTGGAAAACATCATGGAAACCTATTTTGAGGGAGTGCCGCTGGCGCCGGTGAAAGCAGGCCACACCGGAACAACCAGGGAGCTGGCAGTGAAATATTTGCTATACGGAACTCTGGCGGAAATTTTTGCCCGCGAAACCGGTTTCAACAAAGGGTTAGGCGGTTCCATGCACGCTTTTTTCACGCCATTCGGCGTTTATCCCAACAATGCAATTGTTGGCGGTTCCGGAGATATTTCGGTGGGTGCGGCGCTCTACAAAAAGGTAAACCGCAAAAAAGGGATCATCGTTGCCAACATCGGCGATGCATCCATGGCATGTGGCCCCGTCTGGGAAGGACTTACCTTTGCCACCATGGATCAGTTTGAGCACCTCTGGGAAGGCGACATGAAAGGCGGCCTGCCACTCATTATCAACATTATGAACAACCAGTACGGCATGGGCGGGCAGACCAGCGGTGAAACAATGGGCTACGGAATTGCCGCCCGCATTGGCGCCGGATTAAACGCCGACCAGATGCACGCTGAGCGCGTGGACGGATACAATCCGCTAGCTGTCATTGACGCCTACCGCAGAAAAAAACAGATTCTGCAGGAAAAACGCGGGCCTGTCCTGCTGGATGTGCTTACCTACCGGTACAGCGGCCACTCCCCGTCCGATGCTTCTTCCTACCGCTCAAAAGAGGAAATCGAAGCCTGGGAAAGCCACGATTCCATCAACTGGTTCGGAAAAGAGCTGGTGAAAGCCGGGGTTGCCTCAGCAGAAGAGTTGGAAAGCATCAAATTGGAAACTGAAAATATTATCACTTCCACGCTGAAACTGGCAATTGATGATGAAATTTCGCCGCGAATGGACATGAAGAAATATCCGAATCGGATTGGCGAAATGATGTTCAGCAACCAGTCGGTGGACCGGATGGAAGAGCGCGAGCCGGAAGTGAACCATCCGCTGGAGGAAAATCCCAGAGTACAGCAGATTGCTAAGAAAGAGCGGTTTATGTTCGACGAGAACGGAAAACCCCACTCCAAAATCAAAACTTATGCGCTCCGCGACGGAATTTTTGAAGCAATCATCGACCGGTTTTACAAAGACCCGACCCTGATTGCCTATGGCGAGGAAAACCGCGACTGGGGTGGTGCGTTTGCCGTTTACCGCGGCCTGACCGAAGCGCTGCCATATCACCGGTTGTTCAATTCGCCCATTTCCGAAGGCGCTATTGTGGGAACAGCCATTGGCTATGCCATGTGCGGCGGCAGGGTCATTCCCGAAATCATGTACTGTGATTTTCTGGGACGGGCGGGCGATGAAGTGTTTAATCAGCTTCCCAAATGGCAGGCGATGAGCGGAAATGTTCTGAAAATGCCGGTGGTTCTCCGGGTTTCGGTCGGCTCAAAATACGGGGCGCAGCATTCGCAGGACTGGACCGCGCTGCCGGCGCATATTCCGGGGCTGAAAGTGGTTTTCCCGGCAACACCTTACGATGCAAAAGGACTGATGAACAGCGCATTGCAGGGAACTGATCCGGTCATTTTCTTTGAAAGCCAGCGTATTTACGACATAGGCGAAATGTTTCACACAGCAGGCGTTCCCGAAGGGTATTACGAAATTCCGCTTGGCGAGCCCGACGTAAAAAGGGAAGGCGGAGACATCACCATTCTGAGCATTGGCGCAACGCTTTACCGGGCATTGGATGCTGCAAAAATACTGGAAGAAAAACACAACGTTTCGGCAGAAATCATTGATGCCCGTTCGCTGGTTCCGTTCAACTATGAGCCGGTTATCGAATCCATCAAAAAGACAGGCCGTATCGTAATCACCGGCGATGCCACAGCCCGCGGCTCTTTCATGCGCGAAATGGCTTCAAACCTCACCGAACTGGCGTTCGATTACTTAGATGCCCCGCCGGTGGTGGTCGGTTCACGAAACTGGATTACGCCGGCACACGAACTGGAGGATCATTTCTTTCCGCAACCGGAATGGATTGTGGATGCCATCCATGAGCGCATTCTGCCGCTGACAGGATACGTTCCCGAAAATGATTTTTCGGAAGAGGAGCAATTAGACAGAAATGCGCGGGGAATCTGATCCGAAAAAATACGGGAGAGGTGTATTATTGCAGGATTGCCTCGCCTTCGATTTCCACCAATAAATTATTGCGGCAAATATCTGCAAGCATATAAACAACAGGTAAATTGCCGTAATAATTTTCAAATATGCCCTTTATGGCATGAAAATCCTTCCGGCTTTTCACATAAACCCGTGCATGGCCGTAGGCTGGGCGGAGCGTGCGACGGGTTATGGTTTCCAGTGATTTTTGTGAATAGAGCTGCTGCATATTCTGAATGGTAATTTCAGTCTGCTTCACCGGATCGCCGGCGGCAACTGTTTCTTCCCCGCGAATAGAAGCCGTTCCTGAAATAAAGACCTGTCTTTTGCCAAACAACTCCAGAAACCGGGCACGTTCAAATTTCGGAGTTGTTTTCAGAAGAGAAACGCCGCCTTCCAAAACTTTCCCGCTGTAGCAATGGGCAGAAACCTGCTCTGGATTGTCAATGGGCAAACTGACCGCACCGGATGAATCAACGGCAACAAACTCCAGAATCACCCCGCCACGGTTCATTCCGATTCCGGTTGCCGCAGGGAAACCGTTTGCATGAAAATGGGCTGCATACACCTCCGAGCGGATATTGTTAAACTCCTGATAACGTTGCTTTTCGTTGTCAAATCCGGTAATGTTTTCAATGTAATTCCACTGACGCACCACAGAATGCAGGGGCAAATCTGCCTTTTTCAACAGATTAGAAAATGCAGCAAATGCAGTTTCTGAATTTTCACGGCAACCGGAATGAATTTCCGATGAAGAATTTCCAATCAGCGCTTTTGTCCCTTCCCTTTTAAAAAGAATGGCAGCACTATTCCCATCAGCAATAAATTCTGACTCCCAAAGAGAAGGGTCAAAGGTAAAAGCTTCTGCCAAAATTCTGGAATTCAGCGGAGGCTGCGCAATGAGTTCACAAATTACCGGCGCTTGAATGGCATCAGCCACAATCTGTTGCAATTTATGCTTTAACCCGCTGTAATCAGCTTTTGATTTGGTATCCGCAAAAAAATTCAATTTATAAATCCGCTTATCCGGATGAATTGACTGCAACTGCTCCAGATGGCTGATTACCTGCTCCTCAACGGATGAATGGTTCTTTTCCGAATGAATAAAAGTGCGGCTTCCGTCTAAAAAATGCATGTTGATTTTTATTTTCAGAAAGCAAAGATGCCGCTTTTCTTTTTAATAGCTGTCATTTGCTTTGGCGCCTCCCAAAACTGCACCGGTGGAACCGATGCCAAGCCGCGTGACTCCCTGATTCAAAAAAGCTATAGCATCTTCCGTAGTACGGATTCCGCCCGAAGCTTTCACACCTATTTTGCCGCCAACCGTTTTCATCATAATGTCAATCACTTCGGGAGTGGCTTTTCCCGGCCCGAAACCTGTGGAAGTTTTCACAAAGTCGGCGCCGGCTTTCAGGGATAATTCACAGGCTTTGGCAACCTGCTCCGGCGTGAGAAAGCCGCTTTCCTGAATCACTTTGACCAAAACTCCGTGCGCATGGGCAACATCCACAACTGCCTGGATATCTTCCAGAACATA
>CAZVAD010000003.1:0-26558 GCA_964624645.1 uncultured Mariniphaga sp. | reverse complement strand
ATCGTTTTTGCTATCTCTTTTAAAGTCATAATCATTTTTTTATTCTTCCATTTCTTTTAAAATCTGTTCCACCTGCTCGTTGGTTTTGAGCAGCATATCCTTGCAAATTTTCAATAATGTGGAAACCCGCTTTACTTTTTCTGCAAGTTCGTCCACGTCAAGTTCCTCGTTTTCAATCTTCAGCAGGATTTCTTCAATCTCAGCAATTGCTTTGCTGTAAGTTACTTTCTTCGTTGCCATGCTTTTATGGTTTTAAAATTTTACTTTTTACTTTCCCGTCGGCAAACCGGGTTTCAAGCTCATCACCCGGCAGGAGTGATGCTGCCGATTTTATAATTTTATCGTTTTTCAATGTCAGCGTATAACCCCGGTTTAAAATATTCTGCGGATTCAGTAACCGGATTGAATTCTCGTTCCGGGAGATGCGCTCCTGCTCTGTGGCAAGCATCCGCAGCGACCGGTGCCGCAGTTTCTCTTCCAGCCGGTTCAGCCCTGCCCACTCTTTCAGCACAGATTCCCGGGCTGAGCGTCTCAGTATCCGGCTATATTTCCCAAGCCTGTTTTTGCTTTCAACCCGCCAAACGGAACATGCAGCATTCAGATTATGTTTCAGGTTATTCAGTTCGTAATTCTTGCTGAATACAAACCTGCTGATGTTTCGCTGAAGGTTGTTCCCCTGCCTGATGAGCTGCAGGTTTTTATCTGCCACAAAAGTCTTCACATTTTGATGCAATGCGCCGGCAAACAGTTCCAGTTGCTCCTGTTTTTCGTCCATGGACTGTTTTGTCAATTGCACCAATTCATCTTCCAGCGCAGTTAAATGTTCATAAAACCGTTGTGCGCTGCTGATGAAAAACTCTGCCACGGCAGTAGGCGTTTTCATGCGGGTATGTGCCACCAGATCAATAATGGTGTCGTCTTTTTCATGGCCGATGCCGGTTATTACGGGAAGCGGAAACTGCGTGACATGAAAAGCAAGTTCGTAATTGTCAAAGCTGCTGAGATCGGCAGTGGCGCCCCCGCCCCGGATGATTGCCACCGCATCAAAAAAATGTTCATATTCAAAAATACGTTCCAGCGCTGCCATAATGGAGGGAACCGTCTCACTTCCCTGCATATATGCTTCAAAAAGGTGGGTGTAAAACTTTATTCCCGGAGGATTATTTTCAAGCTGGTTCATAAAATCCTGGTATCCGGCAGCCGTTTTGGAAGAAATGACTGCAATTTTTTGAGGAACCGGCGGAAGTCCCAGCTCTTTGTTCATGTTGAAAACACCTTCCGCCTGCAATCTTTCAACGATTTCCTTCCGCTGCATCGCCATGTCGCCAACGGTATAGGCCGGATCAATATCCTTGATATTCAGACTGAATCCGTAAGTTGGATGAAATTCCACCGAAACCTGCACCAGCACCTTGAGTCCATGCGTAAAAAGCTGTCCTGTGGATGTTTCAAAATAGGGTTTCAGAATGCGGTAGGTGTATGACCAGATGGTTGCACGCGCCCGCGCAACAATCTCACTCCCTTCCTTTTCTATCAATTCGAGGTAGCAGTGCCCGTTCCGGTTCTCTTTCAGTTCGCTGATTTCGGCAACGACCCAGACCGTCCCGGAAATTTCCCTTTTTATGGTTTCCTGAATCTGCTGATTTAACTCGAAAAGTGTAAGTTTTTGCTCCATCAATTCCTATTTATACTGATTTTTACCGCATCTGTCCCTTCATCAGAAATAATTTGCAAAATAACAATCCCTGCGGGGAATGCCTGAATATTTTGAAGTAAAATTTTCACGGCATCCTTTGTTTCCTGTTTTCGCAGCAGTTTTCCGTCAACCGAATAAAAATTAATCTGAAGGTCGGATGAAGTGACCTTTCCGTTTTTTTGCAAAACCACATAATCCTGTGCCGGATTCGGATAAACCTGCCAGGTGTTTTTGATTTCGTGCCGTTCCGCAACAGATGTTTTCAATATCCAGTCGGCAATTTTCAGGTCGGGAATTCCATAGCCCACCAAGGAATCGGGATTATCATAAAGATGCGCACTTTTTTCAATGGCCTGCTTCACATGATGTGCCGCAGCATCCGGATTGGCCTGCCACAAACAGGCGGCTGCACCGGCAAGAACAGGCGATGAATAAGAGGTGCCGTTTCCGGCTCCCACGCTGCCGCTTGAACGGACAATGATTGTGCTCCATCCTACCGCCGAAACATTCGGTTTGACATCGCCGTCGGATGCAAAACCCCACGAGGTGAACGGAGCAGGCAGTCCTTCCTTGTTGACAGCGCCAACACCGATGACGCTGTCGCCGTCGGACGGAGCAATTATATATTTCCAGGAGCTGTTTCCCTCATTTCCGGCGCTTGCAAAAACCAGCATTCCGCGCGAAACAGCAATGTTGGCGCCCTGGGTGATGCGTGTGGTCTTACCGTCCATATCAACAAAGGTGTGGTTCATGCCCGGGTCATCAAAAGTGAAATACCCCAGTGACGAATTGATAATATCAACTCCCACACTATCAGCAAATTCAGCTCCGGCAACCCAGTTGTCCTCTTCAACGATGAACTCCGTTTTCGTGTCTTCCGTCCGAATGAGCCAGTAGGAAGCTTTTGGCGCAGTTCCAATCAGCATGTCGGGAATATTTCCCCCCATGATGGAAAGTACGCTCATGCCGTGGGGATGCGCATCAAAAACGCTATTGTCATCCACAAAATTTTTAACGCCCAAAATCTGTTGGTTCACCCACAGGCTATCGAATGCCGGGTATTTGTCGGCATTGGAAAAACCGGCATCCAAAACGGCAATCTGCATGCCCTGCCCCCTGAAATTCTGCTCATGAAAAAAATGGGCGCTGAGCTGCATAACCTGATGGGATGATTCCCCGTAACCAGTTAGGAATTTATTATTCAAAAGAACCGGCAATTCAGGCTCCTGAAATTTTATTACAGCGCTTTTATTGCTCGCAGACCTTTTGGTCAGACTGACCTCCCTCACAAAAGGCAAATTCAGCGCTTCCGTTTTAAAATTTTCAACAGTTGCCCGAACGGTAATTCCGTTCAGCCATTTTGAAGAATGAATAAACTCTGCACCCAGACTGAGAACGTCTGCCACATAAGAAGAATTAACCGGAAGGTCAAGCGAATCAATGGGGATATTCTGCCTTTCCCTGCGCAGGATCGCCCGCTCGGAAAGAAATTCGCCGGGCGCTGAAAGCGACCAGGGCGAGTGGTCCTTGTTGCTGAAAGCCACCCAATAATAGTCCTGCGCTTCGGAGACCATCGTCCCGGACAGAACTGCTATTACAGCCAAAAACAACAACCTGTGCATAGTGCAGGATTTTTAGGATTCACTTTTGTAAAAATACAACAGAAATTGAGGAAACCGTCCGGTTTTCACCTGAATTTTTGCATTTGCATCATGTATTCCGACGGATCTTCAATAAATTTTTCGGGGTCGGCAATGCGGTGGCGACTGCCTTCAAGCTCCCGGATCTGCAGGTTATCAATGCTGTCGCGCACTTCAGGATTAAGCAATTGTCCCTCTTCGTAAAATAAAGAGTACAAATATTTGCCGCTTTCGTCGTTGAATTTCCATTCGCCGTGGCGCAGATTGTTTTTATAATAAGCTTCCATTTCAATGCGCCCGTTCTTATAGTAGGAGAGACACAGGCCGTTGCGCTTGCCGCCGGCATATTTGCACTGCATATAAGGTTTTCCCTCTTTATAAAATGCACGGTAATTCCCTTCCTGTATGCCGTTTTTCCATTCAGATTCATCAAGCATTTCGCCGGAATTGTAGAATGTCCGGGAAATTCCATGCTTCTGCCCGCCCGAAAAATTTTCTTCCGAAACCTTTACATTGTTTGCAAAAAACAGCCATTTCCCCGCCCTTTTTTCATCCAAATAGCTTCCCTCGGCAACTTTCTTTCCCCACACATCAAACAATTGTGCAAATGCCGAGTCAGAGCTTTCGGAATAATTAATTTTGGCTTTCACCTGTCCGCCTTCATGGTAACGCACCCACTCCCCCATCGGCTTATTGTCCTTGAAATAACCGATATACATCAACTGTCCGTTGGGATAATTCCGCTGCCATTTTCCCTGCCGCAAACCGTTGGAATCGGTCTGGTTCATCTGCGAAAAAAGGGAAAACGGAATGGATAATGTCAATATTAACAATGTGATCCGCATAGTTTCAATCTTCTGTATAAAGTGTAAAGATATGGTTTTCATGTCATTTTTTTAAGCAAAAAAAGGGAAATTCCCTTAAGTTTGCAATCGGACAAAATAAGCCGGCAAATTGCAGAACATTCAGATTCCTTTTCAAACCAGGCACAAATAATAAAAAAGATAAGAATTTCCGAACGATGTCAAAGATATTGGAGTGTAAAAATATTACGGTAAAACGCGGAGAACAGTTAATCATCAACCGGTTTTCGATGACTGTCAATGCCGGAGATCATGTGGCAATCACCGGCCCTTCGGGAAGCGGGAAAAATACGCTTTTGCAAGCAATCGCCGGACGTATCTCTCTTGCGGAAGGCGTTATTTCGCGGGATTTTTTTAGAGATTTCAAGATGAATCACAACATTCCGGATCCTCTGTTTTCACATCATCAACTGACGGCGTTCATGGATGTGAAGCACGATTTCAGGAACCGGCAGAATCTTCAAAACTTTTTCTATCAGCAACGGTACAATGCCAGTTTTGCCGACAATGCCCCCACTGTTCGCGAATATCTGGAGGAAGCGATACAGGGCAGTCCGGTCAGTGGTTTTTGGGACACCGGAAAAGTAACTGAACTCCTGCGGCTTGCACATCTGACCGAAAAACATCTCATTCAACTTTCCAACGGCGAATCGCGCCGGCTGCGGATAGCCGCCATGCTGCTGAAAAACCCAAAACTGATGCTGCTCAACCAGCCGTTGACAGGCATTGATGTTGCCACGAGAAAGGACTTTGACCAGCTGTTCAGCGCCATTGCAGAATCCGGGATTACCCTGATTTTTGCCTGCAATCCCAATGAAATTCCTTCGGTTGTCAATAAAGTGGTGGTTCTGTCAAAAACTTCCGGGATTCAGGTTTTCAGCCGGAATGAATATGTTTACCGGCATGTCACTCCAAAAGTTGAAATTCCCGAGAATATTGAGCAACTGACAGCTGATTACAACAATATCCCGGTTTTCAATACGATTGTCAAAATGAAAAATGTATCCGTAGGGTATGGCGACAAACCGGTTCTTGAAAATATCGACTGGACGGTAAAACAGGGAGAACACTGGATTCTCTCGGGGCCGAACGGCTCGGGAAAATCGACCCTGCTCAGCCTGATAAACGGAGACCACCCGCAGGCATACCGCAATGACATCACGCTGTTTGACAGAAAAAGGGGAACCGGGGAGACCATTTGGGAAATCAAGCGGCGCATCGGATTTATGTCGCCTGAATTGTATCAGTTTTTCCCGGCAGGGCTAACCTGTCTGCAAGTGGCAAAATCCGGCTTTTTCGACAGCATCGGAGTGTTCAGGAATGTGAATGCCAAACAGGAAGCTACTGCAAACCGCTGGATTGACCTGCTGGGGCTGGCACAATACAGGAGCCAACCGCTTCACCGGCTTCCGGTAACCATGCAACGCTTGTGTCTGCTTGCCCGCGCAATGGTGAAAAATCCGGTTTTGCTGATTCTGGACGAACCATGCCAGGGATTTGACGAGGAACAGCAGGCTTATTTCAAGGGAATCCTTGACAGATTATCAAACCACAAACTGCTGACCTGGATATATGTAACCCATTTTCAGGAACCCCTGCCCGACAGCGTAACTCACCGGCTGGAGCTGTCAGCTGATGGAAAAGTACTGTATAACGGGGAAAACCGGGAAAGTTAAAACTTTCCAGTCGGGCTGCTATTTAAAAATCACCTCAGGCACCTGCCCAATCCATGCCAGCGGAACCTCACACCCAAACAAGTGTGCAATGACTGCTGCCGTATTCATCGTATTGTTGGGCTCACTGAATTCCAATCCGGATTTTATTCCGGGACCGGTTAGCGTCCAGGGCACTTCCATTTCGGTGACACTAATGCCGCCATGCCCTTTCCCCACTCCGCCGTGGTCAGAAAGAAACATGATATGTGAAGATTCATACAATCCCTCGTCCTTGAGTTTTTCAAGAAACTCACCTATGGCAACATCTGCCTCTTCGATGGATGCAATATATTCAGGAGACATCCAGCCGTGAGCATGCCCTGCAAAATCGGTGTGGACAGTATATAAAAAAACAAATGCCGGATTATCCCGGTTTTCGGTTAAAAACCGGAAAGCTTTCTCATAATTTGTCAGATAACCGGCATCCGCTTCATAGGATGGTTCATCAATATAGTCCTGATTATACGGCTCAATCAGCTTTGCCCAGTTGTAGTAAAAAGCTGTTTTCACTGAAGGCACCTGATCTTTCAAAATTTTAAAGATGGAAGGATAATACCCTTTACTGTCGTTTGCCACAGGCGGCAGGGCATGGTTATCCAACTCCCATTTATTATTGACAACGCCGTGTTGTTCGGGGCCGCTGCCGGTCAAATGGCTTGTCCAGTTCGGCAGAGTAACCGAAGGCATCACATTCCGGGTGGAAAGCGAAATCACGCCTTCACCGATGAGCTTGTCCAGATTCGGGTGATGCGCAGCATGAAATCCTTCAACGCTGATGCCATCCAAAGCAATGATTATTACCCGTTTTGTATTGAATTTAGTAGTCTGCTCTCCACAGGAAAACAACATGAAAAGTGAAAAAAACAAAATAAAGATCCGTGGTAGTGTTCTCATTTTTTTAAATATTTAGTTATAAAATTGATTTTCCTTCCCGAAAAGGTAAAGATAAGATTTTTTAAATACCGCCCTAAAAATAAATCGGAGCTTTTATCACTTTTTCAATCCACCCGACGGTTGTACACAATAAAAAAAGGCTGCCATCTCCGGCAGCCTTTAAAGTTATAATGTTAAAGCTATTGCGGTTTATTTCACCTCTTCAAAATCCACATCGGTTACTTCTCCGTCTTCCTTCGGGCCACCGTTTGTCGGACCTGCGTCATGGTGTGCCTGCTGCTGTTCCTGAGACGCATTGTACATTTCCTGGGAAGCAGCTGAGAAAACAGTGTTCAGCTCGTTCATTGCCGATTCTATCGCTGCCAGATCCTGATTTTTTTGTGCATCCTTCAGCCTGGCCAGTGCGTCTTCAATCGGCTTTTTCTTATCGGCAGGAATTTTATCGCCAAACTCCTTCAGTTGCTTTTCGGTCTGGAAAACCAGGCTGTCCGCCTGATTCAGCTTGTCGGCTTTTTCCTTTGCCTGCTTGTCGGCTTCGGCATTGGCTTCCGCTTCCTGCTTCATTCTTTTGATTTCGTCATCAGACAAACCTGAAGAAGCTTCAATGCGGATAGACTGAGATTTTCCGGTTGCCTTGTCCTTTGCGCTGACATTCAGAATGCCGTTGGCATCAATATCAAAGGTCACCTCAATCTGCGGAACGCCGCGTGGCGCCGGCGGAATGCCGTCCAGATGGAACCTGCCGATTGTTTTGTTGCCGGCAGCCATGGGCCGTTCGCCCTGCAGGACGTGAATTTCAACGGATGGCTGATTGTCGGCAGCTGTAGTGAACGATTCCGATTTTTTGGTCGGAATGGTGGTGTTGGACTCAATCAACCGGGTCATCACACCGCCCAGCGTTTCAATACCCAGGGAGAGCGGGGTGACGTCAAGCAGCAGCACATCCTTCACTTCGCCGGTGAGCACACCGCCCTGGATAGCAGCTCCCACAGCCACCACTTCGTCCTGATTCACGCCTTTCGACGGATTTTTTCCGAAGAATTCTTTCACCTTTTCCTGAACAGCCGGCACACGGGTTGAACCGCCCACCAAAATCACTTCGTCAATATCCGAAGGGGTCATTCCGGCATTTTTCAATGCCCTGCGGCAAGGCTCAATCGTTGCATTAATCAAGGTATCAGCCAATTGCTCAAACTTTGCACGGGTAAGCGTTTTCACAAGGTGCTTTGGAATACCGTCCACCGGCATGATGTAAGGCAGGTTGATTTCGGTCTGCGTTGAGCTTGACAGCTCAATCTTAGCCTTTTCTGCAGCCTCTTTCAAGCGCTGCAAAGCCATGGGGTCGCGTCTCAGGTCAATGCCTTCATCTTTCTGAAACTCTTCGGCAAGCCAGTCAATAATCACATGGTCAAAATCATCACCGCCGAGATGGGTGTCACCATCGGTGGATTTCACTTCAAAGACCCCATCGCCAAGTTCGAGGATGGAGATATCGAAAGTACCGCCACCCAGGTCGAACACAGCAATTTTCATGTCTTTGTGCATCTTGTCCAGACCATAGGCAAGCGATGCAGCGGTAGGCTCATTAATGATCCTGCGCACTTTCAGACCGGCAATTTCGCCGGCTTCCTTGGTTGCCTGGCGCTGTGAGTCACTAAAATATGCGGGCACAGTGATGACTGCTTCGCTCACTTCCTGTCCCAGATAGTCTTCTGCAGTTTTTTTCATTTTCTGCAGCACCATTGCCGAGATTTCCTGCGGTGAGTATTTGCGGTCATCAATCTGCACACGCGGCGTATTATTATCTCCCTTAATCACCTTATAGGGGATACGGTTAATCTCTTTGCTCAGCCTGTCATACGTTTCTCCCATGAAGCGTTTGATAGAGAATACGGTTTTAACGGGATTGGTGATTGCCTGCCGCTTGGCAGGATCGCCCACCCGGCGCTCTCCGTTTTCAACAAATGCCACAATCGAAGGGGTTGTACGTTTCCCCTCGCTGTTGGGTATCACCACAGGCTCGTTACCTTCCATAACTGCCACACATGAATTTGTAGTCCCTAAGTCAATTCCAATTATTTTTCCCATTGTATTCTATGTATTTCGTTATTATTATTTTTATCAAAAGTCAACCCTGAATATCAATGATTATGCCATGCGCCGGTTTGAGAAGATAATCCGAAAATATGACACGGATAAATTAAAAACAGCAGGGATGTGCAGGAAATCCGGTGACAAAACGGCAGAATTTTCTGTTTTGAACAATATTTCAATCGTCGTAATGAAAAACGCACCGGATGACGTCAAAGTCATCTGATGAACTTCCTCCATTGACATTCCGGTTGAAAAAGGGTTGCTTTTGCCTGTTTTTTACGCTAATTTTGTAATCTGATTTTTATGCTGATACACAATAAAATGAATTTCGCAGAACAATTTAAAAACTCCGTAAACGAAAGCAATTTTACAATGTCTTAAATTTTTATTTTTGAATCAACTACCAAATAAGTAATCAGAATGAAAGCACTGGTTAAAAGCAAAGCCGAAAAAGGGATATGGATAGAAGAGGTTCCCATACCCCGGCCCGGACCCAATGATGTGCTGATTAAAATCAGAAAATCAGCCATTTGCGGTACTGATTTGCACATTTATAAGTGGGATGAGTGGGCACAGCAGGCCATTAAGCCTCCGGTGGTGATTGGCCACGAATTTATGGGTATTGTTGTGGAAACAGGCTCAGAAGTGGACCGGGTGAAAATAGGAGAAAGAGTTACCGTGGAAGGACATATTTCCTGCGGATTTTGCCGGAATTGCCGCAGAGGCAGGCAACATATCTGCGACAATACCATTGGAATCGGAGTTCAGCGCGATGGCGGCTTTGCCGAATATATTTCAGTTCCCGCCAAAAATGTTTTGCGCATCGATCCAAAAATTCCGGATGAAATCATGGCTATTATGGACCCGCTGGGAAATGCAACACACACTGCACTTTCCTTTCCAATTCTGGGAGAGGACGTGCTGATAACGGGAATCGGAGGCCCGATCGGCGCCATGGCAACATCGGTTTGCCGGTTTGCCGGCGCAAGGAATGTCATCGGAACAGACTTGAGCGAATACCGCCGTAATCTGGCGCTGAAAATGGGAGCGAACTGCGTTATTGACCCGACAAAAGAAAGCCTTTGGGATGCCATGAAACGCAACAATATGGTTGCCGGATTTGATATCGGTCTGGAATGTTCAGGATCGCCTGCAGCTTTCAGCGATATGGTGAACCACATGTATAACGGCGGAAAAATAAGCTTGCTGGGAATTCTTCCAAAACAGACACAAATTAACTGGAATAATATCATTTTCAAAGGATTAACATTAAAGGGCATTTACGGCAGAGAGATGTATGAAACCTGGTATCATATGGAAAAAATGTTAATTTCAGGACTTGACATCTCTCCGGTGATTACGCACCGTTTTTCTGCCGGTGATTTTCAATCGGCATTTGAAATCATGGAAAGGGGAGATAGTGGAAAAATCATTCTCGATTGGGAATAAAAAACTTATAATACATTGACAAAGAAAGGTTTAGTAGTTAAAACAACAGGCAGCTGGTTCACCGTTGAAGACGAACAGGGAAAGTTGTTTGATTGCAAAGTAAAGGGAAATTTTCGCATTAAAGGGATTAAAAGCACCAATCCGGTGGCCGTGGGCGACCGGGTGAATTTTCTTATTCAAAACGAAGCAAAAACCAAAAAAAGAGAGAAAAACGGATGGATAACTTCCATTGAGGACAGAAAAAATTACATCATCCGGCGCTCCCCGAATCTCTCCAAACAATCGCACATTATTGCAGCAAATATTGATCAGGCAATTCTGCTGGTTACCATTACCGCACCGGTCACCACCACGCTGTTCATCGACCGGTATCTGGCGTCTGCCGAGGCATACAGCATTCCGGTACTGCTTGTTTTCAACAAAACCGACCTTTATGATTCTGAGGATACAATTGTAATGAAAAACCTGATTGCAATTTATTCCAAAATCGGATATCGTTGCCTTTCAACCTCTGCGGTGACCGGAGAAGGCATTGAAATCCTGAAAAATGAACTGAAAGAAAAAATCAGCGTAATCAACGGGCACAGCGGCGTGGGAAAATCAACCCTGATCAATCTCATTCAGCCGGGGCTTAATCTGAAAACTTCTGAAATTTCGGATTACCACAAAACCGGTAAACACACCACCGCCTATTCGGCGATGTATAAGCTTTCATTCGGCGGATATATCATTGATACTCCGGGGATTAAGGGGTTTGGAATGCTGAATATGGAAGCCTGGGAAATCACCCATTATTTTCCTGAGCTATTCAGATTATCTAAAAATTGCCTCTATAATAACTGTTCGCATACGCACGAGCCGGACTGTGCAGTGAAAGAAGCTGTGGAAAACAGAGAAATTTCGGCAAGCAGGTATATCAGTTATCTGGATTTATTGGAAGGAGATGAAAAATACCGGAAACCACACTGACCGGATCAGCTTACCCGCTCTTTTTTGACTGAAAATAGTTATACACCAATCTTCCTCTGGATAATCCAACAGACTGGGTCAGAGTGGATTCATCAGTTGATTCAATATTTTTCACAGACTTGAAGTCCTGAAGCAACTTTTTAATGGTATGCTCTCCCACCCCTTTAATGCGGTTCAATTCTGAAGTAATCTGGTTTGCCGAACGTTTCTTCCGGTGAAACGTCAATCCGAAGCGGTGGGCTTCATCCCGGATCTGGCGAATCACTTTCAGCGATTCCGAATTTTTATTAATATAAATGGGGACAGAATCGCCGGGAAAGTAAATTTCTTCCAACTTCTCGGCAATCCCGATAATGGCGATTTTTCCGCGTAGCTCCAACTTTTCAAGTGCGGCAACAGCAGAAGAGAGCTGCCCTTTTCCTCCGTCAACTACAACAAGTTGCGGCAGTGGCCGCTCTTCCTCCAGTTGTCTTTTATACCTGCGATAGACAATTTCTTCCATGGAAGCAAAATCATTGGGGCCTTCAATGGTTTTAATGTTGTAATGACGGTATTCCCTCTTCAGAGGTTTCGCATTCTTAAAAACCACACATGCAGCTACGGGATTGGAACCTTGCAGGTTACTGTTGTCAAAACACTCAATCCGTACAGGCAATTCAGCCAGATGAAGGTCTTTCCTGAGTGTTTTTAAAATCCGTTCCTCGGCTACTTTTGGGTTTTTAAGAACCATCTGCTTCTCCTTTTCCATCCTGAAATATTTTGCATTTCTGTAGGACAGATCAAGCAATTGTTTCTTTTCTCCACGAAGCGGAACCCTGAACACCAAATCATGCAATTTTAGTTTGGGCAAAAAGGGCACAAGGATTTCTTTGGGATTGCTGCTGATTTTATCGCGTATATCCACAATTCCCGCAAGCAGTAAATCCTCGGTGGTTTCATCAATCCCTTTTTTAATTTCCAGCGTATAAGTCTGAATGATTGAGCCTTTTATTACTCGCAGGTAATTCACATACGCAAATTTTGCATCTTCTTCGATGGTGAAAACATCAATATCAGTGATTCTCGGAGAAACTACTGTAGATTTGCTCTGATACCGTTTCAGCGATTCATATTTCTCTTTTAACCTCTGAGCCGCCTCAAAATTCAATTCCCGGGCCATTTTATCCATCCGGAATTCAAGATGCCTGATAACCCCGGAGATATTTCCTTTCAAAATATCCGTTATTTCTTCAATTCCCTGGTTGTACTGTTCCTCCGAGATTAACCCTTCACACGGCCCGTCACATTTTCCCAAATGAAATTCCAGGCAAACTTTGTACTTACCTGCTTTTATATTCTTTTCTGACAGATTGTAATTGCAGGTACGCAGTTTATACTCCGAGCGAAACAGCTCAAGCAGCGTATTGACGGTGTGTACGGAGGTGTAGGGGCCGAAATACCTTGAGCCGTCTTTGATCAGATGGCGGGTTTTAAAAACGCGGGGGAAGGGTTCATTTTTAATGCAAATCCAGGGGTAGCTTTTGTCATCCTTTAGCCGGATATTGTAGCGGGGTTGGTATTTTTTTATCAGATTATTTTCCAAAAGCAGAGCATCCTGCTCTGTTTCAACAACCATATGCTTTATGCCGGCAATTTTTCTGACCAGCAAAGCCGTCTTACGGCTGTCGTGATTTTTTGTAAAATAGCTGGATACCCGTTTTTTGAGATTTTTAGCCTTCCCTATATATATAATCTTCCCCGTCTCATCAAAAAACTGATAAATCCCCGGCTTTCCGGGGAAAGTGGTGATAAGGCTTTTTAAATATTCTATATTTCCATCCTTAGCCTTCATCTGTCACAAGATTCAATATTTTACAAATATATGTGGATTCAGACTTTGAATGATCTCTTTCTGCGGAGTCTGTATAAATCCAAGATCACAAATGAAACTAAAATAAATTGTCTGAATTCCGGCATTTTTCACCATATTGTAAACAGCATGTGCTGTTCCTCCGGTGGCAAGCAAATCGTCATGGATTAGAACAACATCTTCTTCAGAGAGAGCATCGCTGTGCATCTCTATGGTGTCATAGCCATATTCCAGCTTATAGGTTTCCGATATTTTTTCTGCCGGCAGCTTCCCTTTTTTTCGCACCGGCACAAACCCGGCTTTTAATTCTTTTGCCACAGCGCCACCGAAAATAAATCCGCGCGCCTCAATGCCCACAACCTTTGTAATATTTTTGTGTTGAAATTCTGACACAATTCCATCAACAACAAATTCAAAAGATTCATGTTCCTTCAAAAGGGTGGTAATATCTTTAAAACTGATCCCGTCAACAGGAAAATCCGGTATTTCTCTTATTTTGCTTTTCAAATCCATTATGTATTGATTTTGTTCCACGTGAAACAATTATTTACCAAGCAAAACTAATAAAACATTTATATCTGCCGGAGAAACACCCGAAATCCTTTTGGCCTGACCAATGGTTTTGGGTTGCAAGTGTTCAAGTTTTTGCCGTGCTTCAATGGATAAAGAGTTCAATTGAGCATAATTAAATTTATTTTCAATTTGAATATTTTCAAATTTATCAAGCTTTTCTGCAAGAGATTTTTCCCGGCCAATGTAACCCTCATATTTTATTAATATTTCAGCTGCCTGAATAATTTCGGCTTTTCTCTCCTCCGGAACCCTTTCGAGAAAGGTTTTAAACGGGGTGATGTCTTCAACAAAATCAAATAACGAAACCTGAGGGCGTAAAATCAGGTCATAAAACTTTACTCCCTGCTTCAACGGAGAAGTACCTTTTTTTGTAAGTATCTGATTTACAAACTGTGGCTTGATACTAAACTGTTTTGTAAAATGAATAATTTCAGAAATTAAGCGTTTTTTTTCGTGCAGCAATTTTAAACGTTCTGGAGAAGCAAGCCCGATTTTATGTGATTTTTCAGTCAGGCGGCTGTCTGCGTTGTCCTGCCGCAGCAGAATCCTGAATTCAGCACGACTGGTAAACATCCGGTAAGGCTCATCCACGCCTTTTGTAATCAAATCGTCAATCAGAACGCCAATGTACGCTTCATCCCGTTTTAAAATGAATTCTTCATCACCGGAATGGCAACGCAGATGCGCATTGATTCCGGCAATAATTCCCTGGGCAGCCGCTTCTTCGTAACCGGTTGTGCCATTAATCTGCCCGGCAAAATAGAGATTCCTGATTAATTTTGTTTCCAGGGTGTAATGCAATTGGGTGGGATCAAAGTAATCATACTCAATGGCATAGCCCGGTCGGAAAATCTTAACATTCTCCAACCCTTCAACTTTGCGGATTGCACTATACTGAACCTGCCAGGGAAGGGAAGATGAAAATCCGTTAATATAATACTCGACAGTGGATTCGCCTTCCGGCTCAAGAAAAAGCTGATGCTGCTGTTTTTCAGCAAAAGTTACCAGTTTCGCCTCAATGCTGGGACAATAGCGCGGCCCGGCTCCCTGAATAGTGCCGTCAAACATGGGAGAAAATTCAAAACCAAGTTCAAGTTCGCTGTGCACTTCAGGATTTGTGTAAGTAACCCAGCAGGAACGCTGCTTTAATTGGGATTGTGTGTCCGGCAAATAGGAGAAAGTGGATGGATTTTCATCGCCTTTCTGCTCCGACATTTTTGAAAAATCTATGGTTCTGCCGTCAATCCGGGCGGGTGTACCGGTTTTCAGACGTCCGGTTACAAAACCGGCGTCAAAAAGTTGTTCGGTCAAATTGTAAGAAGCGGCTTCTCCAATCCTGCCGCCCTCCTGTTTAGAGGAGCCTACATGAATCAATCCGTTAAGAAAAGTGCCGTTGGTCAGAATCACCGTATTTCCGTAAAATTCAATCCCAACTTTCGTGCGCACCCCCTGTACCATACCCTTGTCAATAATCAACGAGACCACCATATCCTGCCACAAATCAAGATTTTCGACCGACTCAAGCGTTTCGCGCCAAAGTTCGGTAAAACGCATCCGGTCATTTTGAGAACGTGGGCTCCACATGGCAGGCCCCTTGGATAAATTCAACATCCTGAACTGGATGGTGGTTTTGTCGGAAATAATTCCGGAATAACCACCCAAAGCATCTATTTCCCTTAGTATCTGACCTTTGGCAATACCTCCCATAGCCGGGTTGCAGGACATCTGGGCATATTTTGTCATGTCCATGGTAATCAACAAGGTTCGTGAACCTAAATTTGCAGCGGCAGCGGCGGCTTCGCAACCGGCATGACCGCCACCAACAACAATCACATCATATCTGAAATTCATTTTTAAACCCTTTCAATCAACTTCTGAAGATAGAAATCCTCCTTTTCCTTCATCTCTTTTTTTTGAATCTCCGTTTTATCATTATATCCGACCAAATGCAAAACGCCGTGCAGTATCACCCGGTTCAGCTCTTCCTCAAAAGAGAGATCCAATTGCCGGGCATTTTCTTCCACCCGCTCCAGACTGATAAACAAATCACCGGAAATAACCGAATTTTCAACATAATCAAAAGTTATTATATCCGTATAATAATCGTGACTCAGGTATTGTTCATTGATTTTCAACAAAAAATTATCGGAACAGAATATAACAGAAATTTCCCCCGGATGTTTTTCTTCATTTTTAATTAAAAAATTAATACCCTTCCGGATTTTCTTTTTCCGAATTTTTGGGAGAGTTATATCCTCTGTAAAAAATGAGATATTTTTCATCGAATTTTTTTAAAAGTATTACAGCAACCATGAATGGCATTATTCATATAATATCTTCTTGAAGTTGTTATTATTCAGGAGATCAATTTTTTATAAAATTATTCCTTTTGAATATTATTCAGGTACTGTTTGTATTTTTTATTGAAAAAATTATTCAGCTTGTGTGAATTTCTGTTTAAAAACTCAAGGGTAGAATGGTCTTTTTTCTGATATTCAAAAAATTCAACCGGATTACTGTAAAATTCTTCGGCGCTTCTACTTTCCCTTTCATCTTCAAACTCTCTTTCCAACTCGGCTTTTTCCGCATCAAGAAGTCTGGTGGTTATCTGGTTCTGCCGGTTAATCATTTGGCTGGTCACATTTTTATTCATAAGCTGCTTCCGGTTTTGCTCCAGCATATCGTCAATTTGCTGCAATGCTTTGCGCGCTTCACTTCCTACGCCTCCATTATTCATAATTTCCCTGAGCATCTGCTGCATCATTTCATGCATAATCAGGGATTCTCCCATTTGCTTTCCCATCTGTTGCGGATTTCCGCCTTTCATCTGCTCAATCATTTGCTCCAGTTGCTGCTTAATGCTTTCCGATTGCTGCTTCAGTAAATCCATTCCGGGTTTTCCCTGCTGCCCCGGTCTTTGATCGTCGCCCTCTCCGGGCTGGGCATTCTCCATCATATTTTCAAGGTTATCAAGCGCTTCATTCAGCATCAGCGCAAGATTGTTGGCTGAAGTCATCACATATTGCTGACTGGCTCTGGCATTGGGCAACAAACCTTCCGTCATTTCATCAAGCGCTTTGTCAAGGTTGATTTCCATGCTAACCAGCTCATTGTTCACCAGACTGTTTATCTGAGGCGTTCTTTTGGCAAGCGCATAGAGTGAATCTTTAACGATTTGGGACTGGTCATGCAGACGCCGTTGTTTGAGATTCATTTCATTAATCACCGGATCCATGGAGCTGATTCCGGTAAGTCCTTCAATCACGCTTTCCTGCTCAAAAGATATATATATCAGATTATTAAGTATTTGTTTCAGATTTTGAATATTCTCCATATTCTGCTTCATCGTGTTGGAGTTGAGCATCTGCTGCATTGAAAAGGCAGTATTTTCCATTTTATCGGAAGTTTCCTTTAAACTTGAACCGGATTTTTTCCGGTCCTGGTTTTGAAGTGAATTTTTACTGTTTTCCATGCTGTTCCGGATATCTTCAAACTCCTCTTTGAAATCATCAAAATTCATCGGTTTTTCCAGTTGCTCATTCAACTGCAGGGCATCTTCAATGGTTTGCTGAATATTATCCAATTCATTGAAATGATTTTCAAGCTTTTCCCCTACCTCATCAAAATTTCTCTGTTCGCTGATTTCATCAGCCATTTTAGCTTCTTCCGAAGCCATTTTATTTAAATTATCAATGGCATCCTGAAGTTTTTGTTCAACTTTCATCTTGCGCAACATCTCTATATTGCGATCAAGCTGCTTTTGGAGGTCTTCATAGGTCAAATCCATTTTTTCAGTGAGTTCATTGAATTTTTTGGTATCAAATTCTTCCGCAAGTTTTTGAAATTCTTCCAGTAACTTTTTTAACTCATCCGTGAAAACCTCATCCAATAAATCTTCAATTTGCTTCTGTTTTTCAAGAATATCCTCGTTCTGTTTGTTGAAGGAATTCATGTAATTGTTGAGCTTTTCATTATCTTGTTTGATTTTATCGTACAGCTTTTCCAGTTCGGTTTGCTTGGAAAGGATCTGATTCATCATTTGTGATTTTTCCCAATCTGAAATGTTGGTATCCATGTTTTTCATGCGCAGATTTTGAATATCCTTCTGGATTTCTCCGGCAAGATTTTCACTTTCCTGCAACATTTTTTCAAGTTGTTCAAATTGTTCCTTATCGCTGGCAAGAACCTCTTCCCTATCGGGAATATTAAAAGTGAAATTATTGGAAGTAGTTGTTTTGTAATTATTTATGACATCATTATCGGTTACGGAAAAATAATAGGAAACAATTCCAGCGCCCGGTGCAATATCTTTGAAGTCAAAACTGAAATAAAAATCCTGATCAATCAGCTGCCTGACGAAAGGCAGAGCAATAGCGGAATCTTCATTATTTATATTGTAATGAAATTTCAAGGCAGAAAAACCATAATCATCGCCAATTGTGCCCTTAAAGAAAAACCGGCTCATCCGTACCGAATCCTGAACCTGCACAACATTGATTTCGGGATATAAATCGGGAATAACATCCACCGAATAAGAAAGGGCAAGCTCCGGCAAAGTTTCATCGTTTTTCAAATAAACATCATACACCGTAGATTTAAAAAAATCTTTTTTAATCTGAAATCCGGTCTCTTTCTTTTGCGCTCCGGCAAAAACAGAATCCCGAAAAGCGATATAAAGCGTGTCAATATCAACACCCTGGAAATTCCATTCCACATGTGTTCCATGTGGAACCTGCAAATCTCCGGTGTTTTGAAAATCCAAAACCGGCAAACCGGTATAAACCGGCGGAGTGATTTTTACATCAAAATTTGTAATTCCGGGTTTTGGCAACAACAACAACCTGAAACTTTCCGATTCATATTTCAAATCTGTGAAATAAAAATTCAGTGAATTGATGACGCTTACTATTTCATATTCGAAATTCCCTGCAGAATTTTTTTTCATCAGATAATTATTCCCCTCAATATTTATATACGCATTTTGCGGATATTCATCCCCGCGACATTCCATGAGAATTTTAAAAGAATCTCCCTTTTTTGCTTTTAATTCACTGTTAATCAAGTGAAAAGTATAAGGTGCAGGTTTTGTGAAATGTGTATTGTAATGAATAATCCGTTGTGGAGCGGTGGTAAAAACCGATTGATTCACAAAAAAAACAGAAGCTGTAACCAGTAAACTGATAAAAAAATAGGAAGCAACAATTCTTAGATTTTTAAACTGAACCGCCTGACTAAAATTAAAGATACTCAGTTCACTGATTTTTTGATCAATGCTTGCAAGAAGTATCTCATTTGAATAATTTGAATCTTTAATTTCTGACAACTCAATGATATTCAATAACTTATCTTTAATATCATGAAAATGGTTCTGAATAATTCCCGAGCTGGCTTTAAAATCAATAGGTTTTAAAATTTTAGTCAGTTTCAGCAGGGGAATCAAAATAAAATGGAGAAAAAGAAAAACACCGAAAATAATAAATCCGAAAAACACTATTTTTCTAACTTCAGCAGGAAGATAAATCAAATATTCCAAAAGGGAAAAACCTGTGAATAAAAGCAATAGAAAGAAAAGCGTCAGGAAAATTCCCTTAATGAGATTAAAGGCATAATACTTAAAACGGAACAGATTTAGTTTATTAACAAGTATGTTGAAATTATTTGTCATTGAACTTTTATTTCTTAACTTTCAGTATATTATAAAAATGCTTAATGTTAGCAATTGTTTTATAAACGTATGAAAAAACAAAAATAATCTTTTAAAATTACATTTGGATTTATCCCCTTTTATATGTGATAGTATTAATTTTGAAAAGGAAAAATAATTAAGGTTGAATTTCTGTTTAATCTATTCACAGCATATAAACTGTTAAGAAGAAAAAAATAAATTCAGAAACTTTATCAACAATTGTAAATAAAATATTTTTTAATCCTGATTTTAAACATTTTGATAGAATGAAAAGTTGTTAGTTTTTTGAAGATAAAGAGTTAAAGTTAACTTTGTAAAATTTGAAAAAATGAAATAAACAGTTATCAACAGGCTATAATAAATAGCATTATTTATTTTAAGATTATAAATTATAAAGATAATATCATAGAATTTGATTTCGTTAAAATTTGAGAATTGTAACAGATATTTTCCTTCTCAAAATAGAGTTTCAGGTCATGTTATATTTTAAATATAGTTTTATTGTATGAAGATATTATTGGTTGAGGACAATCTTTTGAATCAAAAAGTAGTGGGATTTCACTTGATCAAATCCAATTACAAAATAGCTTATGCAGTCAACAGAAGTCAGGCCATAGAAGAATTTAAATCGAACAAACCGGATTTGATTCTGATGGATATTGTGTTGCCTGGTGAAAATGGCTTTGAAATTACTGAAGAGATCCGGGCATATGAAAAAAGCATGAATGTAAATAAAGAGGTTCCAATTATTGCATTGACTGCCAATACATTAGATAATGACAAGGATAAATGCCTGAATGCAGGAATGAATGATTATCTTGCAAAACCTTTTACTGCAGAAGAACTGCTGAAAGTGATCAAGCAATTTGAAGTGGAATAATGAGCAATGAAATTGATATAAGAGGAGAATTTTATCAGGAAACGGACAGAGAGTTAGACCGTCAATTGCGGCCTTTGTCATTTTCAGATTTTCAGGGACAAAGAAAAATAGTTGAAAATCTGAAAATTTTTGTTGAAGCAGCCAATATGCGAAAAGAGGCGCTGGATCATGTTTTGCTCCACGGACCGCCCGGGCTGGGAAAAACAACTTTATCGCATATCATTGCCAATGAACTGGGAGTCGGAATAAAAATAACATCGGGCCCGGTGCTTGATAAACCCGGAGATTTGGCCGGGTTGCTCACCAATCTTGAAGCGCACGATGTGTTGTTTATTGACGAAATACACCGCCTGTCTCCCATTGTGGAAGAATATCTTTATTCTGCAATGGAAGATTTCAGAATTGACATAATGATTGACAAAGGACCCAGTGCGCGCTCCATTCAGATTGACCTGAATCCGTTCACGCTGATTGGGGCAACAACCCGGTCGGGATTGCTCACTTCGCCGCTCAGGGCGCGTTTTGGAATCAATTCGTTGCTGGAATATTATGACAATACCATTTTAAAAGGAATCGTGAAGCGTTCCGCCCAGATTCTAAATGTTGAAATCAGTGATGATGCTGCGGAAGAAATCTCACTGCGGAGCCGCGGAACACCACGCATTGTGAATTCCCTGCTGCGGCGGGTTCGCGATTTTGCCCAGGTCAAAGGGGATGGAAACATTGATATTGAAATCACCAGGACAGCGCTGAAAGCCATGAACATTGACCAGCACGGACTGGATGAAATGGATAACAGAATTCTGAGTTGCATCATTGATAAATTCAAGGGAGGTCCTGTTGGAATTTCAACCATTGCCACAGCTGTTGGTGAAGATGGCGGAACAATCGAAGAGGTGTATGAGCCGTTTTTGATCAAGGAAGGTTTTATAAAGCGCACGCCGCGCGGAAGAGAAGCCACCGAAAGGGCATACAAACACCTGGGAAGAGTAAACTACGGAAATCAGTCCCTCTCTTTATTCTGATTTGACCGGTTGAATTTCAAAAATACGGGGCCAGTATTTTCCGGTAACAAACAGCCGGTTTTTTTCCTGATCGTAGGCTATTCCGTTCATATAATCCACAGGTTCATCGGGATTAGCGTACATATTTAAAATGCCGTCAAAATTTATTTCAGACAATACCTTTCCTGTTTCCGGATCAATCTGCACAATCAGATTGGTGGTGTAAACATTGGCGTAAATCGTGCCGTTTATATATTCCAGTTCGTTAAGGTAGTTGATAACTCCTTCATTATTGGCTACCTGCACTTTTTTGATTTGTGAAAAATCCGAAGGATTTATCCATATCAATTCATGTGTTCCGTTGCTCATAATCAGATTTTCACCATCGTTTGTCAAACCCCAGCCCTCTTTGGAACGAAAAGTGAAACTGTCAATCACCGCAAAATTTTCCAGATTATATACAAATCCCTTTTGACTTCGATAGGTTAACTGGTAAATTTTATTGTTCAGAATGGTTATTCCTTCCCCAAAATATTTTTTATTGAGAGGCTGTTCTTTCAATATTTTTCCGGTTTGCAAATTCACCTGATATAAACCGGAAGTCCCATATTCCCCTGTTCCCTCATAAATATAACCATTGTGATATTCAAGGCCTTGTGTAAATAATTTTGGATTATGCGGAAAATCATTGATGACATTGTATTTGAATTTTTCAGGAATAATATCCGAAACAACATTTAGCGAAATATTTTGCGAGTTGTTGACATTGTCCTTTTTTGTGGCCACAACCTGAAAATTATTATCTCCGGTGTGATTCAGTAAAATATTGGAAACCGTGAAATCAAGTTCCCGGCTTTCGTGAATGAGTTCCCCCTGATAAAATAGCCTGATGTTGTCTATTTCGCCATTGCGGAGTTTTGTTTCCACACGGACAGAGACCGGCGTTCCGAAAATATAGTTCTGAGCCGCGGGCAAAATCGTTATGGAGCTTACCGGTTTTCGCGAACGTTTGGGTTTACTTGAACACGAAAAGCAAAAAATAAGAAGACTGAAAATAAATGCCAATGGAAAAATATATTTTTTCATTCGTAATGTTGTTAATTCTGAGTAATTGATTCAAGTGCATGTTTCCGGCATAAAATTATAAAATATATGAAGCATTGCAATTGATAATCGGAATGCAAATGAATACTATCTTTGTTTCAAAAATTTCAGTTTTGAATCATTTTAAAAGATTAGCGGGCGATACAGCTATTTACGGGATGAGCAGCATTCTCGGACGCATTTTAAACTGGCTGCTGGTTCCCTACTATTCATTTATTTTTGTTCCTGAGATTTACGGCGTTGTAGCCAATCTGTACGCCTATGTCGCTTTTCTGCTGGTTTTGCTGCTCTATGGCATGGAAACTTCCTTTTTCAGGTATGCCTACAAGCATGATAATCCGGAAACTGTCTATTCCACTTCACTGATTTCTGTATTTTCCACGTCGGCGCTGTTTGTTTTTCTGGCAGTTGTTTTCAGGAATGAAACCGCCTCTTTGCTAAATTATCCCGAACACCCGGAATATATTGTGTGGCTGGCAGTTATATTGGGAATTGATGCCTTCACGGCAATACCTTTTGCACGTTTGAGGCTGAATAACCGGCCCATTAAATTTGCAGCGATAAAAGTAATCGGAATAGCATTCAACATTGGTTTCAACATTTTTTTCCTGACCATTTGTCCGAAAATTATAGAAAACCATCCCGATTCATGGATTCACTTGATTTATTCCTCTGAAATTGGCGTTGGTTATGTATTCATTTCCAATCTGCTGGCATCACTGATCACACTTATTTTGCTGATTCCTGAAATTTTAAGGGTTTCCCTGAAATTTGACAAAAAGCTGCTTTCACAAATGCTGAGCTATGGATTTCCGATTCTGATTGTTGGCCTGGCCGGTATGATAAACCAGAATATTGACAAAATTCTGATTCCTTTTCTCATTCCCGAAAATCAGGATCCGATGTATCAGCTTGGCGTTTATGGCGCCAACTTCAAGCTTGCCGTTCTGATGAGCCTGTTTATTCAGGCTTTCCGTTATGCATTTGAGCCTTTCTTTTTTGCCCGTGGAGACACCAAGGATGATCCGCAGATTTATGCTACGGTAATGAAATATTTTGTCATTTTCGGATTGTTGATTTTCATCGGGATGATTCTTTTTTTAGATATCATCACTTTAATCATCAGCTCCGGCTACCACGAAGGACTGAAAGTGGTTCCGACAATTTTGATGGCCAATCTGTTTTTTGGAATTTATTTTACCCTTTCTCTTTGGTATAAACTAAAGGATATGACCCGCTACGGCGCATATATTTCCCTGACAGGCGCTGCCATAACCCTGTTGATCAACGTTTTGCTTTTGCCGGTTATCGGCTATACGGGTTCTGCAATTGCCGTTTTCTTCGGTTATCTCTCCATGGTGGTTTTTTCCTATATTCTGGGGCAGAAATACTATCCGGTACCTTATGATTTGAAACGAATCGGGCTCTATTTCGGACTGGCGCTGATTATTTATGCCGCTTCATTTGCTACTTCTTACCTGCCCGGAGCAGCAAAATATTTTGCCAATGTCCTGTTGTTGCTTGTTTTTCTATATTCGATCTGGAGGCTGGAAAACAAGCAGTTGCGACAATTGTTAAAAATTTGATAAAAATACCTGAATTTAATATCAAAATATATTATTTTTGCAGGAATGGAAAAAATGAGAGATAAGACAATTGCTTTGGCATCCGATCACGCAGGGTTCGAAAAGAAGCAAATCATCAAAAAACATTTCGAAAAAAATGGAATTATTTATGAAGATTTAGGATGCTATACCAGTGAAAGTTGTGATTATCCCGATTTCGGGCATCGCATTTCTGAGGCTATTGAAAAGGGAGAATTTGACACCGGCATCACTTTTTGCGGAAGTGGCCAGGGAATCAGCATAACAGCCAACAAACATCAGGGCATACGCTCTGCCGTGTGTTGGAATCCCGTAATTGCCGCACTGGCAAAACAACACAACGATGCAAATATTTGTGCCATTCCGGCGCGATTTGTTTCTGACGAAGAGGCCATTGCCATTGTGGATTCTTATTTAAATGCCTCTTTTGAAGGAGGCCGCCACGCCAGACGAATTGAAAAAATACCGCTGAAATAGATTTACTGAATACAAAAATTTATAAAATATGCTTTCCAATACTTGTAAGTATGCTTTAAGAGCGCTGATTTATTTAGCCAATTTTTCGAAGGAAAATAAAATGATTGGAATTAAAGTCATTTCAGAAGATTTGAAATTGTCTTCCCCTTTTCTTGGAAAAATTTTGCAAAATCTTGTAAAACAGAAGCTTTTAGTTTCAACAAAAGGGTCTAACGGCGGTTTTGCCCTTGCCCGGTCAACGGATGAAATTTCATTGTGGGATATTGTGACCAAAGTGGATGGCGAAGAGTTTTTCACAAACTGCCTGATCCGGCTTGAACCGTGCATTACACACGATCCGTCAAAACCCCTTTGTCCTGTTCATGCACAATACGATGGCCTGCGTAATGAAATTTGTAATTTTTACAAGAATACTTCCCTTAAAGTTATCGAGAACGACATTGAGAAATACGAGGGTTTAATCAGGCTTTGACAGTGGGTTGAAACTTTTTAAAGATATTTCTCCCACTTTTTTCCTGAAATCAGAAAATGGAAAAAGAGCATTGCAGCGGCAATCCCTGCAGCATTGGCTAAAAAATCGAAAAAATCACTGCTTCTGGACGAAGAAACATATTGCTGCATTCCTTCAAGGACAGCTGCCAGAACCAGAGAAATCAGCGGAGCAAAAACCAACGGATTTAATTTCAATTTTTTGAAAGGGACAAAAAGCAGTAAACAAAAAATAAAAAACAACCCGAAATGCGCCAGTTTATCAACGTAAGGGATTTTCAGCAGCGAGCTTTTAGGAATGCCGCTTGCGGGAATAAACAACCCGTAGCAAATCACTCCTAACCAGATGAAGGGTTTTAAAAAGTTTTTAAACATCATTCGCTTAAAATATTACAGCGTAAAAGTAACACATCTATGGCAGGAATTTATATTCATATCCCGTTTTGCCGCCGGAAATGTTATTATTGCGATTTTTATAAAACCACAAATACCGGTCTGACGGAAAATTTTCTTGCAGCGCTCAGCCATGAAATTATCCGGAGAAACGATTACCTGCAAGGTGAAAAAATCAAAACCATTTATTTTGGCGGAGGCACTCCTTCGGTGCTCACCGGAGAACAGCTTTCGTTGATTATGGAGAATATTTATGCCAATTTTCAGGTTGAAAGCGGCGCTGAGATCACGCTTGAAGCCAATCCGGATGATTTGGGTCCAGAATATTTGCAGACCTTGAAAAACTGTGGAATAAACAGGTTAAGTATTGGGATTCAATCCTTTCATGACGAACATTTGATAAAAATGAACCGGCGGCACACGGCGACACAGGCGGTTGAATGTGTTGAAAACGCTTTTAAAGCCGGCTTTTCCGAGCTGAGTATCGATCTGATTTATGGCCTGCCCGGACTTTCAGCCGGCCAGTGGATTGAAAATCTGCATCAGGCGTTCCGCCTTCCCGTAAATCACTTGTCGTCATATCATTTAACCTACCACGAAGGAACGCCCTTTTACACCTGGCTGAAAAAAGGAACCTTGAAGGAACTCTCTGAAAAAAAGAGTATTGAGCAGTTCAATATTTTATTGGACGAATCGGCGAAAGCTGGATTTGAGCAGTATGAAATTTCCAATTTTGCACGCAACGAAAAATATTCAAGGCACAATTCCTCTTATTGGCAGGGTGAAAAATACTTAGGGCTGGGCCCTTCGGCACACTCTTTCAATGGCAGTTCCAGACGATGGAATGTTGCCCACACCGAAGCTTACATAAAAGGCGCAGAAAAAAACATTTCTTATTTTGAAGAAGAGCAGCTCTCTGAAAAAGAGAAGTATAACGAATATATTCTGACACGAATCCGGACAAAATGGGGAATTTCCCTGCATGAAATTGAAATCCGTTTTGGGGAAGCATGTGCTGAAAATGCTTCCGGGATATTAAGGAAATATGTTGCTGCAAAACACCTTATAGAAAAAAACGGCATTTATACGTTCACCCGGCAGGGCTTTTTTATTTCCGATACCATCATCTCCGATTTTATGATTATCTGATTCTCAGAAATTTTGTTCTCATAAGTTTCG
>CAZVAD010000002.1:77592-92545 GCA_964624645.1 uncultured Mariniphaga sp. | reverse complement strand
TTCCGCGTATGGTAAAACGCCATCGCAACATCTAACACAACCCCACAGGAGGTTGAATATGGATAACCATCGGTGAAACCGGTGGTAGATTGCGGCAATCCTCCATTCATCCGATGAGTTTCAATCATTCCCAACATCAGGAAAGATGAAAATAAGGCCAAAGGACGCTATCGTTTTCGGCTACTAAGGGTTTAGTGATAGAAATAAGGTTTGCCTTATTAAGGGCAGACTACTGACGGGATGACTCAAAGTCACCCCGTCAGTATAAAACCGAGTCATAAATCCCCTTTATCCGGTATAGGAACAATCATTTGGAAAAATAGCTGATTCCTATTATCTTTGTTGTCGGGAAAATAAAATTATTAACAATAGAAACACATCATTATGAAAACATTAGACTTTACAGGATTAACAAATGTTCAGAAAGTAGTTGACGGGCTACAAAAACTTTTGGCAGACTTCCAGATTCACTATACCAATTTAAGAGGTTTCCACTGGAATATCGTTGGAAAAGATTTCTATCTGTTGCACGAGAAATTTGAAGAAATGTATGACGATGCAGCAGAAAAAGTTGACGAACTGGCCGAGCGCATTTTAATGCTTGGCGCAACACCAGCCCACCGGTTTACCGATTATCTTAAAACGACCGGAGTTAAAGAAACCGGAGTGGTCAGTGGCGGACCGGAAGCTGTAAAAATTATTTTAGACACCTATAAACAACTGATTGCATCCGAAAGGGCAGTGCTTGAGGATGCCGGTGAAATCGGCGACGAAGCCACAGTAGCTCTGCTTAGCGACTACATCAGCGAACAGGAGAAAGAAGTCTGGATGCTTACCGCATTTCTTGGATAAAGTCCATGGATGTCAGGTTTTTATTTTTACCTGAACAATCCGCTTTTTTGCAACCGCGTAATAATTAACCATAAAATTTGCAACGAAGATTGTCGTAATGACAGTCTTCGTTTTTTATGGGCCAAAAATTATTTCTGTAACCCGATTCCCCCATTCCGGCAATTGCAGAAGATTTGTGTTTCGTTTAGGAAAGATTATTCTGGGATTTGAAAACTCATTAAAAAGATATTTTAGTATCTTGTCTGCCTGTTTTCAAATTATATCAGATATGTTAAATAAATACAGTCGCCACGTAACTCAGGATCCTTCACAGCCGGCAGCACAGGCGATGCTGCACGCAATTGGCCTTACGGATGAGGATCTCAAAAAGCCACAGGTTGGAATAGTCAGTTCCGGATGGGACGGAAACCCGTGCAACATGCACCTGAACCGGTTTGCAGATGTTGTGAAATTTCATGTCAATCAGCTTGGGCTGGTGGGCCTGAACTTCTACACCATCGGCGTCAGTGACGGGATTTCCATGGGAACTGACGGAATGCGCTATTCGCTGGTTTCGCGGGATATTATTGCAGATTCCATTGAAACAAATGCCGGCGCCGAATGGTATGACAGCATCATTGCCCTGGTGGGGTGTGATAAAAACATGCCGGGGGCGGCTATGGGAATTGCCCGGCTGAACAGGCCATCCCTGATTATTTATGGCGGAACGATAGCTGCCGGGTATTATGAAAACCAGAAACTGGATGTGGTTTCGGCATTTGAAGCCCTTGGACAGAAAATCGCCGGCACAATCACCGAGGAGGAATACCGGCAGATCATTGAAAATGCCTGTCCCGGTGCGGGCGCCTGCGGCGGAATGTACACCGCCAACACCATGGCATCGGCGCTGGAGGCCATGGGGCTGAGCCTCCCTTACTCCTCTTCCAATCCCGCAAACAGCAAGGAGAAAAAGGCAGAAATGGCACAGGCGGCAGAAGCCATCAGGGTGTTGCTGGAAAAAGACATCAAGCCCAAAGATATTATGACCAAAAAGGCGTTTGAAAATGCCATCCGTCTGATAATCGTTTTGGGCGGTTCAACCAATGCGGTAATGCACCTGATCGCCATGGCAAAAGCCGTGGATGTTGAAATCACGCTGAACGATTTTATCCGGTTGGGAGAGATCACCCCCATGCTGGCGGATTTCCGTCCAAGCGGGAAGTATGTCATGGAAGATTTGCAGGAGCAGGGCGGCACACCGGCTGTTTTGAAGTTTATGCTGGAGAATGGCCTGCTTCATGGCGATTGCATCACGGTTACCGGCAAAACTCTTGAAGAAAATCTTGCGGAACTGCCCGGATTAAAGGAAGGGCAAAAAATCGTTCATTCGCTGGACAACCCTATCAAAAAAACAAGCCATATCCGTATTTTATACGGCAATCTGGCTACTGAGGGGGCGGTTGCAAAAATCACGGGCATGGAAGGAGAATTTTTTGAAGGGCCGGCAAGGGTTTTTAACAGCGAGCAGGAAAGTATTGATGCCATGATGGAACGCCGGATCAATAAAGGCGATGTGGTCATCATCCGGTATGTCGGGCCGCGCGGAGGCCCCGGAATGCCCGAAATGCTGAAACCCACTTCCACGCTGATGGGCGCCGGATTGGGTAAAGACGTGGCATTAATCACCGACGGACGTTTTTCCGGCGGCTCCCACGGGTTTGTGGTGGGGCATGTTACCCCCGAAGCGCAAACCGGCGGAAATATCGCTTTGGTGAAAGAGGGCGATATCGTGCGGATTGATGCTGTCAAGAACACCATGGATATTCTGATTTCCGAAGAAGAGCTGGCAGCCAGAAAGGCTCAATGGACTGCGCCGCCGCTGAAAGCCCAAAGAGGGGTGCTGTATAAATATGCAAAAACGGTATCTTCCGCATCCGAAGGCTGTGTGACGGATGAATTCTGAGTCCGGGTTTGCATAATCCAAAGCAGACAGATGCTGTTTTGTAATAGAAAGACTGCTGTTTCAAGAAAATAAAACAGCAGTCTTTTCGTTTCCGGTATATGAAATCCAAAAATATCAAAAAATGAAAAAGATTAGTTATCCGGATTTTCCTTTGATTTTCTTATTTTTCGTATTAATCATTACGACTGCTCTTTTTCAGTCGGGCTGCTCCAAAGACAATGAAGAAATTCCCGCCAGCCAATGTTACGTTCATCTGTTTGACGGAGAGAATTACAAAGGGGATAATATTGTTGTTGAGGGACCGGGTGAATTTGCCAGCCTGAAGCAATTGCCGGGAACTGCCAAGGACTGGAACGATGAGGCAGACTCGTTCAAATCAGGGAATAACACTACGGTGATTTTCTGGACAAGGACTGATTTCCAGGGAGATTCGGTTATTTACGAGGATGGAGCCAAAAGAGCTTCGATAGATGAACCCCGTTCCATGAAAATCATTTGCAAGAATTAAAATTCAATGAATTACGAAGGAAACATCATTAAAATGCGCACTGAACTGACAAATCCTGTCAGTTATTATCTTCCTGTGGGCGAACAGGAAATTAAAATGAATCCCTTGATAGGCAAAGAACTGAAATTGCATTTCACCAGTCAGATCAATTGCATTTCATGCGGAAAAATTACAAAAACTTCATTTAATCAGGGATTTTGTTACAGTTGCCTGCAAACAGCGCCTGAGGCGAGCGAATCGGTGATTCGCCCCGAATTATCAAAAGCGCAGTTTGGCATTGCCCGCGACATGGAGTGGGCTGAAAAGCACGACCTGATTGACCACTATGTTTACCTTGCCGTGGCAAGCGAGGTGAAAGTGGGCGTCACGCGCAGCCACCAAATACCAACACGATGGATTGACCAGGGCGCAAGCCGCGCCATCCGGCTGGCCAAAACACCCAACCGCCACATTGCCGGGGTCATTGAAGTG
This sequence comes from uncultured Mariniphaga sp., assembly GCA_964624645.1. GTDB lineage: Bacteria > Bacteroidota > Bacteroidia > Bacteroidales > Prolixibacteraceae > Mariniphaga. The sequence goes on along the minus strand of CAZVAD010000002.1, from coordinate 88,772 downwards.
TTTTTGAAAGAATATTTCACTGACCGCACAAACTGGCGGGCAATGCTTAGAAGTGACGGGGAAACACTTTCCGACCTTCAGAAAGAGAAGGAAAAAGCATTGCAGTTTTTGCCTGCCGAACTGCAAAAATATACCTGCAATAATGATTCGGTTACCTCCATTGACTACCCCTTACAGGATTTTCCCGATAAGGTGAAAAGCGTCAGTTTTGATAAAACGCCGGACATTCAGGGAGTTTTAAAAGGGATAAAAGGACAGTATCTGATTTTTGGAAACGATACTGTTCTGAATATTCGCAAATTCAGCGGGTACTACCTGAAAGTTAATGCTGTGGGATAGCATTTCGTTTAAAAGGCGCCAAACACATCCGGTTTATTAAATTGTCAGATGGATTTTCACATTTCATGTTGCCAATTTCGGTCTGAAACGTAAAAATTTGCTTAATTTGTTTATTCAAATTTCAATACTTTTCTTGAGCTGTAATCAAAAACGTGAACTTTATTCAATGAAAAATCTTGACTGGCAAAATTTAGGATTCGGATACCGCGACACCAATTACAACATCCGTTGCAGCTACCGCAATGGAGAATGGGGCGAACTGGAGTTCAGTTCGTCAAATAACATCAATATGCACATTGCTGCCACAGCGCTTCACTACGGGCAGGAAGTTTTTGAGGGGTTGAAAGCCTTTAAGGGACAAGACGGAAAAATCCGGATTTTCCGGATGGATGAAAATGCCATGCGGATGCAGAACTCCTGCGACGGAATTTTAATGCCGAAGTTTCCTGTGGAAAAATTCATGGAGGCGGTGCGCCTTGCCATCAGGATGAATCTTGAATATGTTCCGCCCTACGAAAGCCGCGCTTCACTCTACATCCGCCCGCTATTGATTGGCACCGGCCCTGAAATTGGCGTAAAGCCGGCGCATGAATTTTTGTTTATCGTGTTTGTGATGCCCGTCGGGCCATACTTCCCCGAGGGATTCAAACCTACCGACCTGCTTATTATGCGCAAATATGACCGCGCCGCACCCCAGGGAACCGGAAAATACAAAGTGGGCGGAAACTATGCAGCCAGTATGGGAGCCGGAAAAATTGCGAAGGAGAAAGGTTTTTCGGCGGTACTCTATTTGGACAGCAGAGAAAAAAAATACATCGACGAATGCGGGCCGGCAAATTTCTTCGGAATTAAAAACAATACCTACATCACTCCACTTTCGGAATCCATTTTGCCTTCAATAACAAATAAAAGCCTGATGGTTCTGGCAAAAGAAATGGGGCTGAAAGTGGAACAACGTAAAGTACCGTATGAAGAACTTGCCGAGTTTGAAGAGGTGGGCGCCTGCGGGACTGCTGCCGTAATTTCTCCCATAAAAGGCATTTATGACTCAGACCTTGACAAATGGTTCAGGTATGGAAACCCGCAGGAAGCCGGCGAATGGTCCACAAAACTCTACAACAAACTGCAAAATATCCAGTATGGCGATGAAGCCGATCAATACGGCTGGGTGAAATTTCTGGAAGATTAAAACCTTTACCGGATTTTCCGGTCACTTTCGGTTTTTTATTCCCGAATGTCTGATTAACTTGATAGACAAAGTTTTCTAAAATTCACGCTGCAAAAACACTTTAATCTCTTTATGTGTTTTATTGAAAGTTTGTCTATTTCAATGTATCGTAAAAACATAAAAATATAGTTATGAACCATAAAGGGATAATCTGCTTCTTGTTTTGCTTCTTTATTTTATTTTCACTGGAAACCCGTGCACAATCATACAGAGTCAATAAAAAAGTTTTTGACCACAGGGATTATGTCAGGCAGGATGGAGACAAATATATTCCTGTAGTTGCCGGTGTTACGTCTTTGATACTTCCCGGATTGGGGCAAATGGTTTCAGGAGAACCCCTGCGTGGATTTGCCTTTTTTGGAGGAGCGCTGATGTCCGTTGCAGTAATGGGTTTTGGAATTTCTCAACTGTTTCTGGGAGTATTCGCAAGCGACGATTCACCAATCCACACTGCGGGGTATATCACTTTTTATTCCGGTTTGGCCGCACTGGTAGTCATTGATATTTGGTCCGTATTTGATGCTGTCAGAGTAGCAAAGGTGAATAACATGTATCGCCAAAGCATCAAAGAGAACAGTCTGGGCTTAAAGTTAAGTCCGTTTTTGAGCAACCAGAATCTATATGCTCAGTCAAAACCGGTAGCGGGGCTTACGCTGAAAATATCATTTTGACGGCAGTCACTTCAGTTTATACATTTTCCCGGGGAGGGCGATCAGGATATTTTTGAACTCCATATTCAGCAGGAGTGCTGAAATTTTGCTGCCGGGCATTTTCAGCTCGGCAGAAATCTGATCGATAAACATTTCGCCTTCCTTTTGCAGCAGCTCTGCAATTTTTTCCTCATCGGGAGTCAGCTCGACAAAAAGTGTGGGTTGCACCGCTTTCTTTTTGTCCGTGGATTCCCAGCCCATAAAATATTCAAGGTCATCAATATTTTGAATCAGGTTGGCGCCGTTCATCCGGATCAGCCGGTTGCAGCCTTTGGAATAGGTGTCGTCCACCCTGCCGGGAAAGGCGAAAACATCGCGGTTGTAGGAAGAGGCAATTTCTGCGGTAATCAGTGCGCCGCCCTTCTCTGCCGATTCCACAACAATGGTGGCATCCGCAAGGCCTGCAATGATCCGGTTTCGCCGGACAAAATTGGAGGGGTCAATTTTTGTCTCACTCGGAAAATCGGTAACCAATCCGCCGTTTTCAATCATTTTCCTTGCAGTATCCGCATGAAGCGAGGGATACATTTTGTCCAGTCCGTGCCCGACCACCCCGACGGTGGGAATATTATATTTCAACGCCATTTTATGCGCATAAATATCAATTCCGTATGCCAGTCCGCTCACCACCAGAACGGAATAGCGGCGCTCAGCAAATCCTTCGATGAGTTTTTCACAGATTGTTTTTCCGTATTCCGTGGCATTCCGGGTTCCCACAATACTGACAATCCGTGGCATATCCAGATTCATCCCGCCTTTGGAATACAGGATTAACGGAGCATCGGGGCAGGGTTTTAACCGTCGTGGATAATTTTTGTCGGAATAAAACCTTACATCAATTCTGTGTTTTTCAATAAATTTCAGCTCTTTTTCCGCCCTTTCAAACACCCCGTTATCTTTAATGCGCTGCGCATTGATCTCCCCGATTCCGGGAATTTTGGTCAGCGCTTTCAGCGGTTCTGAAAAGACCTGCTCGGCGCCCCCGGTGTAGGCAATCAGGTTTCGCGCCAGGATTCCGCCGATTCCCGGAACCATGGATAAAGCCACTTTATAATACAACTCCTCCTGCATACTGTTTTTTCAATTCAGTTTAAACACCCAAAATCTGAAAAAACCTCTCCTGCATCAGCTTGCGGTCGCGCAGCGGCAACGCCGTCAAACTCACCGACGGATACTCTGCAATCCCGCGCCGGGTTTTTACCACAAGGGTCAGATCCGACAACTTTCCGAAAACAGAATTTTCAAAATATGCCCGGTACAGCATGTGCTGCGGAAACTCAATGGAATTAAAGTTTGTTTTTCCAAACCGGATGCTCTTGTAATAGCGGAGCACCACTTTATTCCCGGAGCTGTTAAATTCAATAAACTGATAGTCAGCAATCTGGAAAAAGAGAAACCACAATGCAAAAATTCCTATCAAAAGGATGGCATAAAGCATAAAATCCAGCAGGAACAGCGCCAGCGCAGCCACAGCAAGTCCGAGGCACACTAAAAAGAAAAGCCGTCTGAGAAAAATAGTTTGTTTTTTATTTGATATATTCATTTTAAAAATTCTTTCAGGTTAATACAGGAGTGCCTGTTTCAAAAATAATAATCCAAAAATATCTTAACTTTACCGCAATTTAGCAGGTAACTATGAGAAATTCAAAAATATATACCAAAATTATTTACAGCAATGCACCTCAGACCGAATTGGACGAGTGGATCGGCAATTATGGAAAGGGAAAAGCTTTTATTGCAACCGAAGAAAATGTGAACCAATTGCTCCATCCTGTTTTTGGGGATTACTTTGACAATCAGAATATTCGCAAAGTCATTCTGCCTTCGGGGGAAAATAATAAAAGTATGGAATCGGTGGTGAAAGTCTGGGAGTTTTTATCCCGGAACGGCGCCGATCGGAAATCTTTGCTGATTAATATCGGAGGGGGAATGCTCACCGATTTAGGCGGATTCGCAGCTTCCACGTTCAAAAGAGGAATCGATTTTATAAATATTCCGACAACCCTGCTCTCACAGGTTGATGCTTCGGTCGGCGGAAAAACCGGTATAAATTTCAACGGGCTGAAAAATGAAATCGGTGTTTTTGAAAATCCTGTGGCAGTCATCATCAACACTGAATTTTTGAGGACCGTCAACAGGGAAAATTTCCTTTCGGGGTTTGCTGAAATGATAAAACACGGATTAATCCGAAGCACAGATCATCTGGAAGAGTTAAAAAGTCTGGATCTGGATAACGTGGACTATAATAATCTTCTGCAAATCATTCAGAATTCCGTGAATGTGAAGGAATATTTTGTGGTGAACGACCCGACGGAAAAAAATATCCGGAAAGGGCTGAATTTCGGGCACACCATCGGGCACGCCTTTGAAAGTCTTGCCATGGAGCAAAACCGTCCGGTTCATCACGGATTTGCCGTAGCCTGGGGCATGATTGCCGAAATATATCTCTCCGTGAAACAATGTGGTTTCAACGAAGAGGAGAGCAATGAATTAACCCGCTGGCTACTGGATATTTATGGAAAGTTTCCTTTGGAGGAAAATGATTTCGGTCAGCTGCTGGAACTGATGGCGCACGACAAAAAGAACGAATCGGACAAAATATATTTCTCCCTGCTTTCTGAACCGGGCAAGGTGAAAATCAATCAGATTTGTGAAAAAGAGCTGATTGTTGAAGCGCTGAATTACTTTAAGGCTTTGAATTAGATGAAGTATCGGATAAAAACGGAACGCCGGATTATTGAAGGAAGCATACTGCTCCCTTCATCCAAAAGCATCAGTAACCGTGTTTTGATAATCAATGCGTTGTGCGATAATCCGTACCCGGCATTAAACCTGTCCGGTTCCGATGATACGCTGGTTTTGCAGAAAGCGCTGAATTCCAACGACAGCACATTCGATGTGGGGCATGCAGGCACTGCCATGCGGTTTTTGACCGCTTTTTTGGCTAAGATTGTCGGAGTATGGGAACTCACCGGTTCGGAGCGGATGAGGCAGCGGCCAATCGGCATTCTGGTGGATGCCCTCAATCAGCTTGGAGCGCGCATTGAATACAGGGAAAAATCGGGATATCCCCCGTTAAAAATTTTCGGCTCGCACCTGAAAGGGAAAACGCTGGAGCTTGACGGAAGCATTTCAAGCCAGTACATTTCCGCCCTGCTGATGATTGCGCCAACCATCGAAAACGGACTGACGCTGAAACTGACCGGGGAAATCACATCTAGACCATACATCGGGCTGACCCTGAAGCTGATGGGGAAATTTGGTATTCAATACGAATGGAAGGGAAATACCATTATCCTACCGGAACAAAACTATTTCCCGCGGGAATATTCTGTGGAAAGCGATTGGTCGGGCGCTTCCTACTGGTATCAAATGATGGCCATGGCAGAAAAAGGCGGACTTTTTCTGGAAAAGCTACAACTCAGCAGCCTTCAGGGAGATGCCATTGTTGCTGATTGGTTTGAGCAGTTTGGCGTATATTCAGAACAAAAACCGGGAGGCGCGCTGCTCACTAAAACGGAGGAAATCCGGCCCGGAAAATCAGAAATTGATTTCATTGAAAATCCCGACCTTGCCCAGACTTTTGCAGCGCTTTGCGTAGCCAAAAAAGTTCCTTTTCACTTTTCCGGGTTAAAGACTCTGAAAATTAAAGAAACCGACCGCATCGCTGCTTTGCAAAATGAACTCCGGAAATTCGGCGCCATTTTAACGGAACCCGCCGAAGGTGAACTGGTCTGGGACGGAATAATTGCAGTAAACGAAATTCAAAAGACCCCTTTAATCAGCACCTACCACGACCACCGGATGGCGCTTGCTTTTGCACCTCTGGCGCTGGCCGGAAATCCCATAGAAATAGATAACCCGCAGGTGGTTACGAAATCCTATCCGCTGTTCTGGGAAGATTTGGGCAAAGCAGGATTTGAAATCACAGCTTTATAAATATTTTTTTCCTGTAAAGAATCCAGGCAGGAATGAAGTTAAAGCAGATAAACAAAAAAGAGTAGAGCATACTCCCGAATTTCAGGCTCCAGCCGGCAGCAGCAAACAGGTCCATAAAATACTCGCTGAGGCTGCTTCCACCAAATTTAATCTTATAAAAAAACTGTTCCCACACATCAGACAGCACATAAACCGCAATGGCATTGGAGCCAAAAATGATTCCGGGTTTGGTCAGGCGCATGCGTCCCATAATATCCACAAAAAACATACTGATTGCCAGTACCATCGCTGCCAGTCCTGAGGTTACCATCACAAAAGAGCTGGTCCAGATATTCTTGTTGATCGGGAAAACATAATTCCACATGTAGCCGGCAGCAAAAGCCAAAAAGCCAAATGAAAACAGGTAAATCACCTTTCTTTCCTGCGGCAGTTTGCTCAAAATAAGATGTCCGGCCAGCAAGCCCGAAATTCCGGTAACAATGGAAGGCAACGTGCTCAGGTAGCCTTCGGGGTCCCAGGTCTTTTGCCACATGACGCCGGGGAGGAACCTGCTGTCCAGCCAGGCTGCCAGATTGATTCCCGGCTCAAGCATAGGTTTTCCGTAGCCGGGGGTCGGAATCAGCGCCATAGCCATCCAATATCCGATCAGCAGGATTACAGAAACTATGACCTGGGTTTTCCATTTGGAGTTGAGGAATAAAAATGCCGATACTAAAAAGACAATGGCAATGCGCTGCAAAACACCGGCATAGCGGATATGTTCCAGATCAAATTTCGGGAAAAGCCAAAGTAAAATCCCGACAATGAAAATTTTCAGTGAGCGGAAAACAATCTTCCTGTACATCGACTTTTTGGGGATGCCTGCCCGCAGTTGTTTGGTGTAGGCAAGCGCAATGGATACGCCCACGATAAAAATAAAAAAAGGAAAAATCAGGTCGGTTGGAGTAATCCCGTGCCAGTCGGCATGAAGCAGGGGCGGGTAAACATGATCCCATGACCCCGGATTATTCACCATAATCATTGCCGCAATAGTGAAGCCCCGAAAAGCATCCAGAGAAATCAACCGCTTAATTTCTGTCATTTTTTGTATCTTTGATTTCTAATAATCCCATGATTTTACTTGAAAAAAGATTTCAAACTTATAAAAATTAAAAAAAAGATGAAAAAAAGTGTAATCATTTCCTTAGTTGCCCTGCTGTTTTTTTCAGGTTGCAAGGAAGAAACGCCTTTGCCGGAGGAAATTAAACTGAGCTGGGAAGTTGTCAGTAACGAATATTCCGACCAGCCCAAAGCGATGGTGAAGTTTTTTATTGAAAACAACAGCCGGTTTACGTTCAGCAATAAAAACTGGGCGCTCTATTTCAGTCAGATGTCGCGTGACCCACTCGCTGCCGACAACGATGTGGAGATTCAATTCATCAGCGGCGACTGGTATGTGATGAAGCCCACCGGAAATTTCAGCCTGAAGCCCGGACGGTCTGTTGAGATAACTGCCGAGTTTTCCGAATGGATCATCAAGGAGTCCGACGCGCCGCTTGGCCCCTATTTTATCCTTTACGACAAATCAGGAAATGAAACCGATACGATACCGGTAACAGATTATACCATTCTGCCGTTCACCCGCCCGGAGCAGATGAACCGGCATAAAGACGACTTTACGCCCATTCCGGATGCCGGGTGGACTTTTGAGGAGAATCAGAAACTTTCTCTTCTGAAGAAGGAGGAGTTGCTTCCGGTTGTGCCAAGTCCGGTCAGCTATAAAACCACCGGAAGAAAAGTGCTTTTTGACGATATGGTACGGATTCTCTACAATGGCGACTTGGAAAACGAAGTGCAGGTTTTATCCGGGTATCTGGGAAGGCTTGCCGGAGCTCAGCCTGCTGTTGAAAAAGCCACTCAGCCAGCGCCATACAGTATTTTTCTTGAAATAAAGCCTATTTCAATCGGGGGAAAAACAAAGGAAGCCTACCGGCTTGCCGTCAGGGATGACAAGTCCATTCACATTACCGGCAGTGATGCAGCCGGTGTTTTTTATGGAATTCAAACGCTTCTTTCTATGATTCCTTCCGGCGGTGCAGGCAATGGGGTTGAGCTTGCCGAAGCTGTGCTTGAAGATGCGCCGCGTTTCGCCTACCGTGGAATTCACATTGATGTCAGCAGAAATTTTCAGACCAAGGAGAGCATTAAGAAAATCATTGATGTTTTCTCTTTCTACAAAGGAAATTATTTGGGCATTTACCTTTCGGAAGATGAAGGATGGCGCATTGAAATTGACGGATTGCCTGAATTGACGGAAGTCGGGGCGCAGCGGGTACACACCTCCAAAGCGGCAAATAAAATACATCCGTCCTACGGTTCCGGCCCGTTTTCCTATGCTGCGGGAACTTATGGCAGCGGATATTATACCCGCCAGGATTTCATTGAAATTCTGCAATACGCGCAGTCACGTCACGTGAAAATCATACCCGGTGTCAATTTCCCGGGACATTCCCGGGCAGCCATTAAATCTATGGAAGCGCGCTACGAAAAATATATGGCTCTGGGGGATGAGGAAAAAGCCAACGAATTCAGGCTTATCGATCCTGATGATGCTTCGGAATACCTGTCCGCTCAGTGGTATTCCGACAATGTGGTGTGCGTTGCGCGGGAGTCCACCTACAAATTCTATGAAACCGTTGTGGATGACATACTGAAAATGTTTGAAGAAGCCGGGGTTGAGCCTGAATATTTCAACACGGGCGGCGACGAAGTGGCCGAAGGCGCCTGGACAAAATCGCCTATGTGCGCGGAGTTGCTCAAAACATTGCCGGAAATTACCGATCCGAAAAATTTACAGGCTTACTTTTTTGGCCGGGCCGTTGAAATGCTGCGCTCAAAAGGCTTGAAAATCACCGGTTGGGAAGAGGTTGCACTACTGAAAGACCATCACGGAAATTATGTCCCCAATCCTGAATTCACCAGCGAAGGGGTTTATCCGTATGTGTGGAACAATCAGGAAAACAATGCCGATCTGGCATATCGTCTGGCCAATTCGGGCTATCCGGTGATTTTGTGCAATGTTTCCAATTTCTATTTTGACTTCGCATACAACAAGGATCCGCGTGAGCCAGGGCATTACTGGTCGGGGTTTGTTAATACCCGCAACGCCTGGCAGGTTGCACCGTTTAACGTGTTCTACACCACGCAGGAAACTCCGATGGGGCGAAAAATTGATGTTGAAACCGAATATGCCGGACTGGAGCAGCTGACTTCCGCCGGAAAACAAAATATTACGGGAGTTCAGGCACAATTCTGGAGCGAAACCATCAAGGGCCCCGGGATGCTGGAATATTACATGCTGCCAAAACTTATGGGCTTTGCCGAAAGCGCCTGGGGGCAAGAGCGAAACTGGGAAACCATTGCAGACCGGACGCTTCGCGAAGAGGAAATGGATAAAGGGTGGAATGTTTTTGCCAATACACTGGCGCAGAAAGAGCTTCCGCGTTTATCACGGCTTTTTGGCGGTTTCAACTACCGGGTGCCGCCGCCGGGTGCAAAAATTGAAGACGGAAAACTGGTTGCCAATTCCACTTTCCCCGGATTAATTATCCGCTATACGACCGACGGCTCAGAGCCGGTGCGGAGTTCTAAACAGTACGAAGGTCCTGTGGCAGTGAGCGGTAATACGAAAGTGAAAGTGAAAGCCTTTGACGCCGCAGGCAAGGGAAGTCTGCCCATGGATGTGAATTGAATTTTTAGTCGGTAATTCATCCCGGGCATGTCTCTTTTTTGGACAAACTCAGGCTCTTTCAACCGGAATTTGGGGAAAGCCTGTTGTTATTCAGATTCTTATTGCTGAATATTTCCCGGAAATTACAGGAAATACAGCATGGAATCATTCATGGATGGGAATATCTGAACTCAGATTGCAATGTGCAGTAAATTTCAGTAAAAGACTCTATGAAGAAATTTATGACGACGATTTGGAGATTGAAAACGAAAAATTTTCAGGGGTTACTTGAATTGTTTGCTTCAAACCGTTCCTTTTAGCGGGCAATGCACCGCTGTATATAACATAAACACTATTTTTGCGTTTAAAGGAAAAAGCAAAAAAAAACAAAAATGACCATGTATCTTAAAAAAAATAAACTCGTTCTTTTACTCCTGTTCTTCTTTTGCATTTCAAATTTCGCAAAGGCTCAGCATATAGAAACTGAGGAGGAGAAAGGGCTGAAATCACTCGACCTGGGAATAGAATACCTGCAGCAATATTTTGAAAAAGACCCGCACTGGCATGTTGTGGATCCGAAAACAGGAAAGACAGTGCTGGGGCTGATTCATTTTATTGAAAAACAGCCTGTTGATACGCTTGTTGGCACTTTGAACAGAACTTTAAAAGAAGATTCCTATCAGTTTGTTTACCGCCTGCATGAAGATGTTTCGGATAGCCTGCAGGTTCCGGGATTTTACCCGGCAGGCCGGGTAAAAGGCGATTTAGAGAAAATCAGCCAGAAGTTCAGAAGGAAATATTTTGAGGAGGAGCTTTCAGTGCCTGTCAGCGTGATTGCGGATCTTGAGGAAAAGGCAGGGGTTATTCCGCAGGGAGAAGGGTTCCGGCTGTTTGACACAGACGGTATTTATCAACTTCCGGACAGTCTGGTATTGCCCGAAGTGATTCCCGATTCCCTGATGCAGTCTCCCGAAGATTTCAGAAATTTTCTGAAACTGGACAGCATCCGGGTAAATTATATTGAGGAAAAAAGACGGGCCTACAACGATTCGGTGATGACAGTTTACCGCAACCTGGCTATCGAAGAGTACCGGAATGCGCAATTTCAGAAAGAATATGATCTGGCAAGCCGCCGCCTGTCTGATTCCGTGAAGCAAAATAACTCCCGGATTTTAAGACATTACAACGATTCGGTGATGCAGGAGGTGAATCACACCATTGCATATATTATTGGAGAACTAACGGAATATGCCGA
>CAZVAD010000002.1:62608-77492 GCA_964624645.1 uncultured Mariniphaga sp. | reverse complement strand
CAAAAATACCAGCTGATGACTCCCTGGCGAATGGTTGTTGATGGCAATGCCGGATTTACACAGACCTATTTTGAGAACTGGAAAACCGGTGGACAGAATGCGCTTTCAATACAGCTTGCGCTGAAGGGTACGGCCAACTATTCCCGCCACGACGGGAAGGTGAAATGGGACAACACGGGCGAAATACGCAACGGATGGGTGAGGCCGGGAGGCGAAAATGCAGAAACCCAAAAAAATGCCGATAAATTTGAAATTACATCCAGACTTGGCATCAGCGCGGTTAAAAAATGGTTCTACAGTGCGGAGTTCAACATGCAAACCCAGTTGTTCAACGGATATAAATATCCTACTTCCACCAATCCCGACCCTATTTCTGCTTTTTTGGCGCCGGCACGGACATTTATAAAGGTGGGGATGGATTATAAACCCAATGCCAATTTTTCACTTTTTGTTTCGCCCGTTACCGCAAAAAATGTTTTTGTGCGCGATACGCTGAAAATCAATCAGAAAGCTTTTGGGATTGAAGCAGGAAAACGCAGTTTCTGGGAGCCGGGTTTCAATACCGATATTTTCTTCAGGAAAGTAATCACTTCAGACATCACTTATGAAACGAAGTACAAAATGTTCGTAAACTACCTGCAACCAAGGGGAAATCTCGATGTCAGCTGGGAAAACCTGTTTATCGTAAAACTTACGCAACACATCAATATGCGGATGCTGGTTCACTTTGTTTATGATGAAAAAGTGAAGTTTCCAATCCTGGATGCCAATGGCGTGCAAACCGGAGAAAAGCCAAAATTACAGCTTCAGGAGTTTATAACCGTGGGTTTTGCCTATCAGATCAACAAGCAAATCCGGCGCACCCGGATGAATAAATAACCGGGCGACCCATCAAATCATTTTTGTCAGCAGCTTTCTTTTTCTTTGCTGTCTTTATCCACAAGGTCGCGGAACCATTGCAGTGGATAGGATGTGGGGCGCTCAATGGGCAGCCCGTAAACCCTGTCGTTGACCAGCGATGCCAAAACGCCCAATGCCCTTGAAACCCCGAACAGAACGGTATAAAATGTATATTCCTTGATGCCGTAGTGATAGAGCAGCGAGCCGCTGAATGCATCCACATTTGGCCAGGGATTTTTGATTTTCCCCACGTTGGAAAGAATGGGCGGCACTACACGATACAACTGGTTGACCAGATTGATCATCGGACTGTCCTTGATATATCTTTCGGCAAAATCCTGTTGTGCGGTAAACCGCGGGTCGGTCTTTCGCAGAACGGCATGTCCGTAGCCGGGGATTACACGGCCTTCTTTTAATGTTTTCTGAATGTATCCCGCCATCTGTTCATCGGTGGGCGTATCCGTGTCAAGGTCATCAATCATCTGAAAAATCCAGTGGATTACGTCCTGATTGGCAAAACCGTGCAACGGCCCGGCAAGCCCCGTCATTGCAGCGGCGTAGGCATAATAGGGATTGCTGAGCGCCGAGCCGACCAGGTGGGCAGTGTGCGCAGATACATTTCCTCCTTCGTGGTCGGCGTGAATGACCATATACAACCGGAACAGCCTGCGCACATCCTCGCTGCCGTGCCCCATCATGTGCGCCAGGTTTGCAGCCCAGTCAAGGCGCGGATTGGCTTCAATATGTTCGTCATTGTGGAAATTCCTTCTGTAAATATATGCGGCAATGTGCGGCAACCGGGCAATCAGATTCATAACATCCTCATAGGTTGAATCCCAGAAATATTTTTTATTGACACCGGCGCGATAGGCCTTCTGAAAAATGGATTCGGTGGCCATGGCCAGAATTGCAGCGCTGAACTGCGTCATCGGCCTGGAGTTTTTCGGCAGGGCATCAATCACATCAAAAACATGCTGAGGGACATGTGCACGGGTGGCAAAATCTTTTGACAAATTGAGCACATCCTCCTTGGAAGGGATTTCACCGATGAGCATCAGGTAAAACAACCCTTCGGGAAGCGGTTCTCCGGAAGGAGAGATTTTTGGTAATTTCGCACGCAGTTCATCAATCGTATAGCCTTTAAAACGGATCCCTTCATTGGGATCAAGTTTTGAGGTGTCCGTAACCAGAAGCGGAATGCCCTTCATTCCTGACAAAACCTGCTCCAGGGTTATCTGGGCGATAACTTTACCGCCATGATTCTCTTTTATGCGCTGAAACTCTTTCGAACACTTGCTTGCTTTTTGAAAAAAACGGTATTTAATGTATTCCATATTTTTGTTTTTTATATCTGTTAATGAATATTCCGGATAATTTCATCAGCGAAAGCTGATGTTGTCAGCAAGGTAGCACCTTCCATCTGCGCAAAAAGGTCGGATGTTACCCGCCGTTTGGCAAACACGTGTTCCATGGCGTCATAAACATGCTCGGCAGCTTCATACCATCCCATATATTCCAGCATCATCACCCCTGAAAGAATGAGCGAACTGGGATTGGCTTTTCCCGAACCTGCAATATCGGGCGCTGTTCCGTGGGTGGCTTCGAAAATAGCATAGCCGCTGTGGTAGTTGATATTTGCCCCGGGCGAAATACCGATTCCTCCAACCATTGCTGCAAGCTGATCGGAGATGTAATCGCCGTTCAGGTTCATTGTGGCAATGACCGAATGATTATAGGGTTTGAGCAGTGATTCCTGCAAGAACGCATCGGTAATCACATCTTTTATAATGACTTTTCCCGCTTTCTTCACTTCGTCCAGCGCATGGTCGGCATCGAGTCTTCCCTTTTCATTTTTAATTTTTTCATATTCGCGCCAGGTGAATGTCTGTCCGGAAAACTCCTTTTCTGCAAGGTCATAGCCCCAGGTTTTGAAGGCGCCTTCGGTGAATTTCATGATGTTTCCCTTGTGCACCAGGGTAACGGACGGAAGTTTCCGCTGAATGGCATACCTGATGGCTGCCCGGATAAGCCGTTCGGAACCTTCCTTTGATACGGGCTTGATGCCAAAGGAAGAACTTTCAGGAAAACGGATGGTTGTTACGCCCATTTCATGAATCAAAAAATCACGCAATTTTTGTGTATCCGCTTCTCCGGTCATATACTCAATTCCGGCATAGATATCTTCGGTGTTTTCCCTGAAAATGTGCATATCCACCAGTGTGGGATAGCGGATTGGCGAGGGAACGCCCTTAAACCAACGCACCGGACGAAGGCAGACAAACAGATCGAGCGCCTGGCGAAGCGCCACGTTTAGCGAACGAAATCCCTCTGCTACCGGAGTTTGCAGGGGCCCTTTGATGCCCACGAGATATTCCCTGAATGCTTCAACGGTTTCATCGGGCAGGTGGTTTCCGGTCTCCCGGAACGATTTTTCACCTGCAGGCACCTCTTTCCAGCTGATTTTTCGCTTGTCGCCATAGGCATGTGCCACAGCGGCATCTATCACTCTTTGCGAAGGACGGGTGATATCCCTGCCGATTCCGTCGCCTTCAATAAAAGGAATCACCGGATAATCAGGCACTTTCAGCTCGCCATTTTGAATTGTAATTTTTCCCATTTCAGGCATTCAGCTTTTTTTGCAGATTTTCATCAATGGCTTCCAAAAATTTCTGCGTGGTTAAATAGTGCTCTTCTTTCAGGTTTTTTCCATGAATAATCAGCGCCAGGTCTTTGGTCATTTTCCCCGATTCCACGGTTTCAATGCAGACCTGCTCCAGCGCATTTGCAAAATCCATCAATTCCTGATTCCCGTCCAGTTTCCCGCGAAATTCCAGTCCGCGCGTCCATGCAAAAATGGATGCGATGGGGTTGGTAGATGTTGGATTCCCCTGTTGATGCTGCCTGTAGTGGCGAGTGACGGTTCCGTGTGCCGCTTCTGCCTCCATGGTTTTTCCGTTGGGGGTCACAAGGGTTGAAGTCATCAATCCCAGGGAGCCAAATCCCTGTGCCACCGTATCGCTCTGCACATCTCCGTCATAATTTTTACAGGCCCACACAAATCCGCCGTCCCACTTCAGGGCTGCGGCAACCATGTCGTCAATCAGCCGGTGTTCGTAGGTAATTCCGAGTTCTTCAAACTTCTCCCTGTATTCGTTTTCAAAAACTTCCTGAAAAATATCCTTGAAACGCCCGTCATATTTTTTCAGGATTGTATTTTTTGTGGACATATAGAGCGGCCATTTTTTCATGATTGCCTGGTTCATGCACGAACGGGCAAATCCGTAAATTGATTCGTCAATATTATACATGGCCATGGCCACGCCGTCGCCTTCAAAATGATACACTTCATGTGAAACGGGTTCGCTGCCGTCATCAGGAGTGAATGTGATGGTGAGCCTGCCTTTTCCTTTGGTGACAAAATCGGTAGCCTTGTACTGGTCGCCAAAGGCATGACGTCCGATGCAGATGGGCTTTTGCCAGCCGGATACCAGCCGTGGTACGTTTCTGATCAGGATTGGCTCACGGAAAACCGTGCCGCCCAATATGTTGCGGATGGTTCCGTTGGGCGATTTCCACATCTGTTTCAGGTTAAACTCTTCCACCCGGGCTTCGTCGGGTGTGATGGTTGCACATTTCACACCGACGCCATATTTTTTTATGGCATGTGCGGCGTCAACGGTAACCTGATCGTTGGTGGCGTCGCGGTTTTCAATGCCCAGATCAAAATATTTCAGCTCGATATCCAAATGGGGCAAAATGAGCTTCTCTTTAATAAACCCCCAGATAACCCGTGTCATTTCATCGCCGTCAAGCTCAACCACAGGATTTTGCACTTTAATTTTTGTTGTCATTTTTATCTCGCTTTCATTGGAATAAAAGGTTGTAATTCACGAACGTTTTTATAGGCCGGGCGAATAATCCGCTTGCTGGTGAAGTTCAGTTCTTCAATCCGGTGGGCTGTCCAGCCAACAATGCGCGCCATGGCAAAAAGCGGGGTGAACACCTCCTCGGGAAGCCCGATGGCGTCATAAACAAAGCCGGAATAGTAGTCCACATTAATGCAGGTGCGTTTTTTGGCTCCCTGTTTTTTGAAGTTAAGAAAAACCTCCACCGCCCGCTCTTCAACGAGTTCCATGAAGGCAAATTCCTCTTCGCGCCCTTTTTCTATTGCAAGTTCACGCGCCATTCCCTTGAGCAAACCGGCACGGGGATCGCTGACCGTATAAACTGCATGTCCGATTCCGTAGATCAATCCGGTTTTGTCATAAGCCTCCTTTTTCAGGATTTTGAGCAGGTAGGCGTCCACTTCGTTGACATCCTTCCAGTTTTTGATGTTTTTCTTCATGTCTTCAAGCATGCCTTTCACCTTCATGTTGGCGCCGCCATGAAGCGGTCCTTTGAGCGAACCGATACCTGCCGCTATGGCCGAATAGGTGTCTGTTTCCGTGGAGCTGGTCACCCTGACCGAGAAAGTTGAATTGTTTCCGCCGCCATGTTCAGCATGAAGGATGAGCGCCAGATCAAGAATCTTAACATCAAGTTCGGTGTAGCTGTCATAACCTTTCATCATAAAAAGGAAGTTTTCTGCAATCGACCAATTTTCATGGGGGTGCCGGATATGCAGCGAGCGCCCCATCTGATTGTGGCGGAGCACCTGATAAGCAAGGGCAATGATGGAAGGGAACTTGGCAATCAGGTTTATGGATTGTCGGATGAGATTATCAGGAGAAATATTATCGGGGTCTTCGTCAAAGGTATAGAGTTCCAGAACACTACGCGCCAGAATATTCATAATGTTTTTTCCTTTCAGGGACAAAATGCTCATGGTTGCCGTGTGGTTTAACGGAATGGTGTCGGCTAACAGCTTTGAGTAGGCAGCCAGTTCTTCCTCGTTTGGCAAATTCCCGGACAGCAGCAAATAGGCGGTTTCTTCAAATCCCAGCCGGTTTTCGGCCTGAATGCCGTGCACCAGCTCTTCCACGTCAATGCCGCGGTAAAATAATTTTCCGGGGATAGGTTTCAGCGTTCCGTCCTCCTGCCGCTCATAGCCAACCACATCGCCCACGCGGGTGAGCCCTGCAAGCACACCGGAATGATCTTCATTGCGAAGTCCGCGCTTCACTCCCATTTTGGGGAAAAGTTCTTTATCAATATTGCTTGTTGTCGAGACAGAGCTCGATAACACTTTGATCAATTGTTCATTATTCATTAAAGTGTATTTTGTATGTTAAAAATTTTTTTGAGTTTTTTTAATGTTGAGCATAGCTGAAGTTGTAACATTGTTTATCATTGCTTTGTTTAACAGAATTTTATTTAAATGTGAAACACCGGCTGCCTGAAATAAAAATATATCGAGCGAATAAACACAAAAAAGATGAAGCCGGTTTTGGTTTTAAAATTTTCCATGAAAAAAGTGTTTTTGATTTCAAAAATAGTAAAAATCCGATGAATAAGAACCGGATGATTAAACGGTGGTTTGGAGAATAAAAATCAAATGATTTTAGAGAATTTGGAGAGAAAAATGGAGTAGGTATATAAAGAACAAGGATGGGTTCAACAACCCATCCTTTTCTCATTAAACTAACTAACCTAACTAAACCTAAACTTATGAAAATAAACGTATCGCAAATATAGAGACACTATTATTTTTTTGCAACATAAAACTGTTAAATCATGTTAAATGATTAGGTTAATCCCTATTGTGCTATAAAAGTGTAATGAATAGTTCCCTTTTGCGGATTCGGGGCGCTCTGGTCGGCATTAAAAACAGTCCGCGAAGCGGCGGCTTTTGCATAGATATACATCTGCTCATCGCGGATTGATGGATTCGAGCGTGGATTGGCCTGCGTTACCCGCCCATTCCTGTCAACTGTTATGTCAACAACGATTACCCCGCCGCTTTGCGCAAGGTAAACAGGTATGGGCAATCTCACATGATAGCGGTTTTCAAGATAATAGACAATGTTGCTCTCACCGGAATAGACCGTATTTTCTATCTCTTCGCGTGTCATCCCTTCCGTGGTCTGTTCGGGCATTTTGATGTCGTCAAGATTCACTGCCTCTTTGGAAAGCTGGTTATTCACATTGTTTACAAGCTGTTTTGCCGCTTCCACTTCGCGCAGGTAATCTTCGTCAAAAAACTCTTCACCCTGTGCCAACCGGTTTGAAGCGATATTTGTTCGGTTGCTTTGCATTTGTGACAGAGGCGCTGCCGCCTCATTGGTCATGGGTTGTTCGGGCTGCTCCTGCTGCTCGGGAATCTCTTCTTCGATTTCGGGCAGAATATCCGGGAACTCAATGAGTAATTCTTCCTCTCTTGCCGTTCCTTTCATGTTCACATCGGCTAACAGAAAGAATGAAAACAGCAAAATATGAAAAATCAGGGTGCCCATCACCCCGTAGATATTGCGCTTATATATTTTATAAATCCTGCCCACAATACAAAAATATAAATTTAACGGTTAGAGTCCCGGGGATTTATTGCAAAAGTGAAAACGGTTGCTTTGCCGTTTTTGATGTTTAACGAAAATTAACATGCGATATTTTCACGGTAGTTTTTTAAAATTGCTATTTTTCTGAACAAATTCTTGTTTTATTCTTTACATGACAAAAACAAAAACAGGTTATGCAGCATAATCGCCAACTGATGATTAGGACACTGATCTTACTGGTTTTGGCATGGCTTTTCTCTTTCATTGATGCAGGAGCACAGCCAGGTCAACAGGACACGTTGCGCCATATGCCAAAATATGTGGATAAAAGCGACCAGTTTTATGATAGCCTGGAATTTAAGGCAAAAGAAAAAGCGCTGACCCGGATTCTGTACGATTTTCTGGTTTCGCCTCCGCGCCCGTTTGTTGACAAGGAGGCGCTTTCCAAAGCGTATTACAGTAATTTTGAAGACAGAATAATTTCAGAAATCTCCATACAACCGCTCGAAGTTTTCGGGCCAACATTTGATGACACCACCCGCATAGCTTCATCGTTTCTTGAGAAAGCCGCCAACTCGCTTCACTCCAAATCCAATCTCAACACCATCCGAAGGATGCTCATGTTTAAAACCGGCGATCTGCTGGATGCCGAACTGATGTATGAGAACGAGCGGATAATCCGTGCATTGCCCTACATTAAGGACGTTAAGTTTATCCTTGAAAAGGACACCATCAATATAAACCTGGTGAAAGTGCATGTCCTGACCAAAGACCGCTTTTCCTTCGGGGTTACAGGCGGTGTGGAAACAGAAAATTCGGCTGCCCTGGAGATGTATAACCAGAATATATTCGGGGTGGGGCATGAAATTTCCTTCCGGTTTGTGGGACATCTGAACCGGCAACCCTATGCAGGGGTGGAAACTTTTTATAAAATCAACAACATCCGGGGGAAGTTTATCAATATTTCTGCTGGATACATGAACACCTTCAGAAGGGAGGGCATGAGTTTTATTCTTGAAAAACCATTTGTGACGCCATCCATAAAATGGGGCTACGGGGGTTTGGCACAACGGTTCTACCGGACAGACAGAATTTTTGACAACGAACCACTT
This sequence comes from uncultured Mariniphaga sp., assembly GCA_964624645.1. GTDB lineage: Bacteria > Bacteroidota > Bacteroidia > Bacteroidales > Prolixibacteraceae > Mariniphaga. Next base: position 69,049 of record CAZVAD010000002.1, on the reverse strand, counting down.
TCCAAAGACATTATCCCACTGGATTTGTCTTTTTACAATTTTTGGGGAGGCAGAAGTTTCCAGATCAAGCCGGATCATTACAACAATTCCCAGGTGGTGCTGAGCGCCGGAATATACAGCCGTGCCTATTTTCAAAGGCCTGATTTTTCAATGGAAGAGGGACAGTATTTTTCAAACAGCACTTTTTATCTCACGGGGATTACGTTTACCCAGCGCAGGTTCATGCAGGACCAGTTAATTTACAGCTACGGAATCACGGAGGATATTCCTGAGGGATTCAAAAACGAAATCGTTTACGGTTTCGATGCCAATGAATTTGGCGACAGGCATTATGCGCACCTCTATTTGTCCAACGGCAATCTGCTTGTGAGAAGGCCAGGATACCTGTATCTCGCTGCCGGGATTGGCGGTTTTTTTAAGAATAATGACTATGAACAGGGACAAATTCAGGGAAGCATGAACTACATTTCAAGGCAGGTGAACGCCGGACGAAAAAGATTCAGATTATTTGTCAGAGGAAACTATATGCTGGGAATCCGCCGGTTTGAAATTGAAAACCTGACCCTTTCGCGGAATGATCACATTCGTGGTTTTTCGAGCAGAGAGGCAATCGGAAAACAGCGGCTGAGCCTTGATGTGGAATATGTTCTGTTCCTGCGGCAGGAGCTTTACAAATTTAATGTGGCCATTTATGGTTTTGGAGATGTGGGTGTTATCGGGTCAAACAAGCAACTTATTTTTACGGAAAACTACTATTCCGGATTGGGCTTTGGCCTGCGCGTGCATAATGAGAACCTCGTGTTCAAAACCTTTCACCTCCGGCTGGCATTTTATCCCTTTTCTCCTTCAGATATGGGATTCACAAGAGTTATTCTTGAAGAACAGCTGAAAAAGAAGTTTTATAGTTTTGAGCCTACGGCGCCGCAACCTTTGCGGTTTGAGTAGAAAATGAACTTTTCTGTCAATAATTATTGGGCAACCATTTTCAAAGATTATGCTTTAAAGGAATAAATTTTTGATGTAATCAAAATCACGATTAATTCCTATCTTGCACACACAAACAATGCTTTAAAATCTGAATTAATACAGGTGATGAAAAATATCGTAATCTTCTTATTACTAATAGCTTCTATTTTTTTGTTGACGGCTTCAAAACCGGAGAAAAAATATTATAACGAATTATACAGGCCCCAGTTTCATTTCACTCCCGAAAAAAACTGGCACAATGACCCCAACGGGCTGGTTTATTACGACGGCGAATATCACCTGTTTTATCAGTACAATCCCAGCGGGACAGAATGGGGATACATGCACTGGGGACATGCCGTGAGTGAAGACTTAATACATTGGGAGCACCTCCCGGTGGCTATTTATCCCGATGAAAATTCACAGGACAAGGAATATTGTACCGCTTTTTCGGGGTCTGCCATAGTGGATGAAAAAAACCTGTTGGGAAAACAAAAAGGCGACACAAAAACACTTATAATTTTTTATACCAGCAAGGAGTGCGGGCAGCGGATTGCCTACAGTACCGACCGCGGGCGAACCTGGGAAAAATTTGAAGGAAATCCGGTTATTCCCTACGATGAAACGGATGATGCGCGGGATCCGAAAGTGGTTTGGTTTGAGCCCGGTAATAAATACGTGATGGCGCTTTACCGGAAAAACACCGGAGAAGAGCGATCAAAAGGCGTATCTTTCTATACTTCTGAAAATCTGGTGGACTGGGAATATAAGAGCCATGTCTATGGCTATTATGAATGCCCGGATTTGGTGCCCATGCAGGTGTCTAACCGGCCGGAAGAGACCAAATGGGTACTTTTTGACGGCGACGGAAGTTATCTTGTGGGAAGCTTCAACGGGGAAGAGTTTTCACCGGAAACCGCTAAAATGAGAAGCGATTACGGGAAAAATTATTATGCGACCCAAACCTGGAGCAATATTCCTGAAGATGACGGGCGTGTGATTCAGATTGCATGGATGCGTGGCGGCGAGTTTCCCGGAATGCCCTTTAACGGGCAGATGACTTTCCCCACAGAGCTGGAGCTGACCCGGTTTAATTTTGGCTACCAGGTAGTTCGTAAACCGGTTGCTGAAATTGAAGCGCTGCACGGGAAACATTACAAATGGGAAAACGAAAAGTTGATTCCGGGAATAAACCAGAATATTGTGAAAAAAGTAAAAGGGGACTGCCTGCGCATCATTGGTGAATTCGATGTGAAATCCTGCAATAATTTCGGTTTTTTTGTGCGGAACAGCAAGAAAAAAGCCGGCACTGAAATTTTATATGATGTAACAAGAGGCGTTCTCTCTTCACTTGGCGCTTCTGCCCCCGTGCAGACCAATGACAACATCATTACGCTGGAAATACTGCTTGACAGATCGTCCGTTGAAGTTTTTGCAAATGGCGGGCAGGTGGTATTGACCAATAATTTCACTCCCGAAAGTGGCGCAGAGGAGTTGATTCTCTTTTCCAGTGGCGGTGAAATAATTGTGAAACAGCTTGATATTTACAAGATGGAATCTGTCTGGTAAATTCCGGACTAAAAAAACAGTGCGATGAACTGCACAACCACCACCAGCAAAACCATCGCCACCGGATAAACCGTTGCATAAGAGATGGAGTGGGCGTTGGTGTCGGTCATTGAGTCGGCTGCCGCAAGTCCCGGCGTACTCGTCATGCTGCCGCTGATTGCGCCCAACATGCTCAGCAGATTCATTTTAAACACCCATTTCCCGATAAGCGCTGCAATAAACATGGGCAGCAAAGTAATTGCACCTCCAATCAGAAACAGCTGGTAACCATATTCCTGAAAAGTATCTGCAAGATCAGCCCCGGCGCTGGTGCCGACTGCCGCCAGGAACAAAATCAGTCCCAACTGCCGCAAGAGCTGGTTGGCGGAAGAGCTCATGGTCCACAATATCGGGCCGGTCTTTCCAATGCGGCTGAGAATCAGGGCTACAATCAGAATGCCGCCGGTGAGTCCTAAGCTAAACGTGAAATTCGCAAATGCAATACTGATTTTACCAACAAGGACACCTAAAATCACCCCAAGAGCCACCGGTAAAATATCCGTATCGGAAAGCCGTTTCTGGTCGTCTCCAAACATGCGTGCTACCATTTCCATGTTGGCTTTATTGCTGGCAATAATCAGTTTGTCGCCAAACTGCAGCTTTGAACCGGGTGTCGGGGAAATGTTAATCCCTGCCCTCCTGATGCGCGTAATCGTAGCGTTGTAGGTATGCAGCAGGTTTAACTGCCCGATGGTTTTATTCACTACCTCTTTGTTGGTCACCAAAACGCTGCGCACATCGTAATTCGGGTCAAGCGGGATTTCAATATCGGTTTTCTGGCCAATCAGCAGTTCCACGTTGTGAAGCGCCTGTTCCGTGCCAACGGCTTTAATCAGATCGCCTTTGTAGAGTATGGTTTCGGGCTTTGGCGTTATGGCCACCCCATCATGGACAACGCGTGAAACAACCGCTTTGGTCATCAGTCTGATGCCTAACTCCCCGATGGATTTTCCAAAAACATTTTCATTTTCAACAATAAAATTCTGACGGATAATTTCAGGGAAATCTTCCTTAGCTCCTGCCTGAACTTCTTTTTCCGCATCTTTCACGGAAACGCCGATAATTTTCGGCAAAAAGCGAATGAACAGAATGACCCCGATAACGCCGAACGGGTAGGCCACGCCGTATCCGATGGACGCCAGCGGCGAACCGGTCAGGTCAATGGCTGCCGCCAGTCCGGGCGTACTTGTGAGCGCTCCCGCCAAAAGCCCGACAATAATATTCTTATCAATTTGCAGAACGGATATGAATACAATGGAAATCAGGCCGGCTATCAGAACCAGAATGGTGGCAAACTGAGCAAGCCGGCGCCCCTCCTTTTTAAAGGATTCAAAAAAGCCGGGGCCAGCCTGAATGCCGATAGTGAAAATAAACAAAATCAGTCCAAAATATTGAAAATCTTCCGGGATGACAATTCCGTAATGGCCAAAAATCAGAGCCACAAAAATAATTGCCGATACGTCAAGCGACAGTCCGAAAATTTTGATTCGCCCGATAATAAAACCGATGGCGACAATTAAGAAAAGAGCAAAATAACTATTTGATAGAAGTTCCATTTTCTGTTTTGGTTGTAACGCAGCAAAGGTAACGCTTCCTTTCAGACTTCGGCGAAACGCCAACCACAGGCCGGTAATTCTGCCAAACTTAAAATAACAGTTACTGAATTCATAACTTTCCGTTAATTCTTCCGGTTATGCCTGTTTGCCGAGCAAGAAGCTGAAATTGCTGCCTGCAGCAAGTTCAGCCGGGGCTTCCCCTTTTTTGAAAATCCGGCATGTCTGTTCCCCAATCAGTTTCAGCTGTTCATTTTCCAGTTTGAAAATACTGCCTTCGCGCAATCCGGCGACATGTATTTCCGGGTTCAGTTCAATAAATTCTTCGATACGCTGCTCGCGGGTTTCTCCGGCGTGTCCCTGCACATTTGCATCCAGATAATGTGGGTTAATCTGAAAAGGAACCAGCGAAAGGCATTCAAAATCAAGTGGATCAACAATGGGCATATCATTGGTTGTGCGCAGCGTGGGGCAGGCAATATTAGCGCCGGCGCTCCAGCCGATATACGGCGTTCCTTCCAAAACTTTCCTGCGGATTGGCTTCATCAGCTTGTTCCGGTGAAGCATGCGCACAAGCTGCCAGGTGTTTCCGCCTCCCACCACAATGGCTTCGGCAGTTTCCACAGCTTCTGCCGGATTGGCAAAAGTGTGAATCCCCGTGATGTGGTGCCCGACTTCCGAAAACCGCTCCTCCACTTTCCGGCAATACTCATCGTAAGAAAACGTAACCGCTGCATAGGGTATAAAAAGGGCATTCACCGGTTTGTCTCCAAGAAATTTCTGAATTTCAAACTTGGGATAATCCAGGTAGGCTTCTCCGGCCATGGTTGAGTTACTGATTAATAAAAGCTTCATTTTACTGTTATTGTGGATTTTATTTTCAAAGTTACAAGATAATCTTCAATAAGCGCCTGACAGTGAAAAAAACCGAACCAAGCAGGCACGGCAGGAACACAGCAGGCAGGATTCTCATTCGGGATACAGCTCATCTGTGTTACATTCAGCAAGTTCAATTAAGAAACCGGCAATTTTCGTGGTAACTGCATCTGCAAATCTTTTCCCTTTTTCGGGAGTGGCTTTTTTGGGATTCCCGATTCCGGTATCTTCGGAGACCTTATCCCACGGGCGCGGAGTCCATGCCGTTTTGTCGGCAAGACCTCTCAGCGCAGGTTTCTTCGATTTTCCATCACCCGCTTCGGCCAGCGGAAGCACCAGTTCAGGGAAATAGTGCATGACGACGCTGGTCTCCATTTCGTTGGCATGATCGCCCTCTTCTTCAAAAAAATCAGATTCGGGGAAAAGCTTAAACCATTCGGTCAGTGCAATAAACATCCCCGGAAATTGTGGCAAGACCTGGCGAATCAACGGTTTAAAATCATTGCCTCCATGTCCGTTGAGAATGATCAATTTTCGGATTCCCTGATGATATAATGCCCTTGTAATATCTTCAAGAATAGCCAGTTGGGTTGTCGCACGGGTATGAAGGCAAAAGGGCATTTCAATTTGCCCGGGGTTTTGAACGCCTAAGGGAATGGCGGGCAAAACCATAATTTTCGCTCCCTTTTCCCACGCTTTCTTTGCTGCATCGGCAGCAATGCACGCTGTTTCAAGCGAGTCGGTTCCGTAGGGCAGATGATAATTGTGTGGCTCTGTGGCTCCCCACGGCAGCAATGCCACGTCATATTGCTGATTTTTAATCTGTTTCCAGTTGGTTTCTTCTAAAATATAAGGCCTCATTTTTACAATATTATAAATTAATCAATGTTATTCCAAAAGTTACGGGGGTCAGCTCCGGCCCTTTATTTTCCTTGAAAAAAGGAACCAAATCACAGGTTGCAAAAATATTTACCCAACGGTAGCCTGCCCGCAGCATAACTCCATATTTAAAGTCCTGCAACGAATAGTGCCCCGGAGTTTTCAGTTTCTCCTTTTTCCCTTCGGTGCGGTATTTTATTTTGGTGTGACTTCCGATGCGCAATCCGCCGTACACTCCGCCTGAAAGATAAATCCTGTTTTTGTAATGCCTGACCGGCACCTGAAACTCCGCCAGAACCGGAAGTGTCAGATACACAATGGAGAGTTTGGATTTCTGATTTTGATCAAAGGATAAAGTCTGCGGTTCAATCCTGCCATTTTCCTGCCGTTCAATGGTCGTGTTTTTTTCCAGCCGGTAGCTTTGGAGCTGCAGCCCTAATCCGGTGACCAGACCAAACGTATTTTTGTTTTTTTGCAGACCGATACTTTGCTGAAAGAAATTAATATTCGTTGTGTTGGACCTGAAAATGTCATTCTTCATAAAATCTGTGGAATATCC
>CAZVAD010000002.1:49024-62508 GCA_964624645.1 uncultured Mariniphaga sp. | reverse complement strand
TTGCCCATACAATTCAAATTTCATTTGAAATATCAATTACAACGCAACTTTGATTTTTTATGTTTAAAAATAACATACAAAATTCATCGGTTGGATGAGATTATAATTTGCCGTGAGGTGAAGATATGTCTATTTTCCGACCGTAACACACCTCAGGTCAAACCCTTTAAGCTCAAACGCTGCATCAAAAGTTCCCGGCACCTCCCATCCCAGATTCATTCCTGTTATACGAAAATCTTCGGGGTTGGATTCTGCCAGATAACCTCTTTCCTTTGCCATTTTCAGCGCTTCGTCAATATGCGGTTTCAGGTCTTTTTCCACAATCACCCACGCTCCGTTGTGAAAAGATTCTTCGGTATAATCCTTCGACCCCAGACTGTAAATAAATTTTCCGGTGGCATCATCTTTTGCAAAATCCTGAGCCGCATATCTGGGAAACACCGGATATCTGAAATCATAAAAAGGGACTCCGAACCAAAGGTAATCCCCATATCCCGGAGATGACAGATTGCGATCCTGAACCGTGAGAAAAAGCTGAAACTGTGCAGTATGAAGATCAGGATTAAACGTTTTTTTGTCCATGAAAGAGCGGCTATACAACAACCTTCCTTCAAAAAAGAGAAAAAGATTTTTCAGGTCATCAACCCGTGGCATTTCAGAAAACCCCTGCTCAATCAGCAGATGTGGCCAGAACTCATTAGGCTTTCGTGGTTGCTGGTATTCTGCTGAAGTTTTAACATCCATCCGAATGTTCATGCCTTCGTCTGTCCGTTTGAAGGAAATCAGTTTTCCTTGATTTTCATAAACCTTAGTTTCTGATTTTTCCACCATAACATCCTGTTGCAAAAGATATTTGCTTCCCCATTCAGCCAGTAGCCAAACCGGTTCCTGTCCGCTTTCGCCGTATGGAGTTAAAAATTTTCCGGTAAGGGGATTCCCGGAATCATTTCCTCTCAGCGATAATCCGTTCTCAAAATTTCTGTCTCCCAATAATGAAACCGTTTCCGGTTCTGATTCCTCTTTTCCCTCTGAGCCGGCCTGCCTCTGCGAGCAGGCAAGCAACAGGCAGATAATTGTAAATGAAAAAAAACGGTAGAACAAAGCCGGATTACAGGCTGCAGGTTTATTGTTGCCCCGTATCTGAACCAACGATTTTTTTTGTCCGGTTTTCATATCACTTTTTTAAATTATGTTTTCTATGGTAAGCTTGAAGGAAATTTATGGACGAAGCCGTCAGCTCACTTTGAGCGCTTCTTTGAATTGCTCCATTGAATCGTCCGCTTTTTTGTTGAACCCGGAATCCTTTAGCCATATTTCAAAAAAGGGAAGCAGGGATGGCGCAAAATTTTTGACCGGCTCATACAGCCGGGATTCCGTTTTTACTTTTGGAGAAAGTATGTTCATGTCTTTGTCAATGGCATCAAACAGCAACAAAAAAACACTGATGACAAGCGCTGAGCGCACAACTCCGAAAGCCAGTCCGGCCAGCTTGTTGAAAAAACCCAACATTGCCACCTGCACCAGCTTGCCTACAGCGTTTCCCACAATGTGCACCAAAATGACAATCACAGCAAAAGTGACGATAAAAGAGAGAATACTCAGGTTTTTGGATTCCGGCTGAAAATATTTTATCAGGAAATCAGCGGAAATGTGCGAAAAATTCATCGCCCCCCAGATACCCAAAATCAACGCCGCCAAAGAAGTGATTTCGGCAATCAGTCCTTTTCTCAGTCCCCTGAATGCAGAAAAAAGCAAAATCAGACCAAGTATTATATCCAGATAATTCATTCCTATATAAAAGAAGTGTTTTGCATCTTGTAAAAATAGGGATAAATTTCCTACTTGGCCGGATATAACAATCAACTTTACTATTTTTGGTTCAAATTAAAACAGGTCTATGCAATTTGACATTAATTCCAAAATATATACTGATTTTGAATCCTTTGAACCGGTACTGAAAAAATGGAGGGCAAACGGAGATTCCATCGTATTTACCAACGGGTGTTTTGATATCATTCACCACGGGCATGTTTATTCCCTGCAAAAATCAGCAGATTTCGGAACAAAGCTGATTGTGGGGCTTAACTCGGATGATTCCGTGCGAATCATAAAGGGGGAAGGCCGTCCGGTGTTTGATATTGAAGCCCGGTCTTTGATCATGGCCTCCTTTGTTTTTGTGGATGCTGTGATTGTTTTTGAAGAGGAGACGCCTGCAAAATTAATCGCTCAGATTTTGCCGGATGTGTTGGTAAAAGGGAGTGAATATGCACTGCACGAAGTGGTGGGTTTTGAAACGGTTCTGCAAAACGGCGGAAAAGTGGAAAGACTGGATTTGGTAGAAGGAATATCAACTTCCGAAATGGTTGAAAAAATTAAGCGGCTTGAATGATGTCTAAGAAAACAGTTTATATCTGTCAGGATTGCGGCTCCCAATCTCCCAAATGGATGGGCAAATGTCCAACATGCGGAGGGTGGAATACGTTTGTGGAGGAAATTGTTGAAAAGAAGAGTTCAAAAAGTATATCCTCTGCTCATCTTTCGGTAAATCAGCCGCTTACACTTGAGGAGATTTCTGCCGAACAGATGGAGCGTATCATAGTCGGAATTGACGAATTTGACCGGGTATTAGGTGGCGGGATAGTTCCCGGTTCCATTGTGCTGTTGGGCGGCGAGCCAGGAATCGGGAAATCTACTCTGGTGCTGCAGATGGCATTGGGTATGAAGTCCAGAAAAGTGCTGTATGTTTCCGGGGAAGAGAGCTTGCAGCAGATAAAACTCCGCGCCGCAAGGCTTGGACTGGAAAGTGATAACTGTCTTTTTCTCAGCGAAACTTCCCTTGAAAATGTACTGGCACACACGGCACAGATTCAGCCGGACCTCCTGATTGTTGATTCCATTCAGACGCTTGCCACTGAAATTGCAGAGTCATCGCCGGGGTCGGTAACCCAGGTGCGTGAATGCACATCTGCTATTCTGAAATTTGCCAAGCAAAATCACACTGCGGTTGTCCTGATCGGGCACATCAACAAGGAGGGCAGCCTTGCCGGGCCGAAAGTGCTGGAGCATATCGTGGATTCGGTGCTTCAGTTTGAGGGCGACACTAATTATCTCTATCGCATATTGCGCACCAGCAAAAACCGCTTTGGCTCAACCAACGAGTTGGGTATTTTTGAAATGCGGGGAAACGGGCTTCGCGAAGTGCTGAATCCTTCCGAACAGCTGATTTCAAGGGGAAACGATGATGTGAGCGGAACGGCGGTGGCGGCAACCATTGAAGGAATCCGTCCGTTTTTGCTTGAAATTCAGGCGCTGGTGAGCTCGGCTGCCTACGGAACCCCACAGCGCTCTTCCACCGGTTTTGACCTGCGCCGGCTGAACATGTTGCTGGCGGTTCTGGAAAAAAGAGCGGGATTCAAATTGCTTGCTAAGGATGTCTTCCTGAATATCGCCGGCGGTTTGCGCATCAACGATCCGGCAACCGATCTGGCAGTGATCTGTTCCATCCTCTCCTCGAATATTGATATTGCCATTGACCATAAATTCTGTTTCACCGGCGAAGTGGGGCTGACCGGCGAAATCAGGGCGGTGAACCGGATTGAGCAGCGGATTGCCGAGGCGGCCAGACTGGGATTCAAAAAGATTTTTATTCCGAAACTGAACAAGGGATTCGACCACTCCAAATTTTCAATCGAACTGGAACGGGTTTCGCGGGTGGAAGAGGTTTTTAGAAAAATTTTCGGATAGCATATTCGCGTCAAACAGAAAGTCCGCAAACTTCTTCATAAAATTTGCGGACTTTCCAAAACAATCACTTATGCGGTTTTATTGCATAACCCGGTTCAGGCAAAAAACTGCTTCACATAATTCCGGCTGGTCAGAATGGCCGCTTCAATATCTTCCGGAGAGTCTTCGTAAGCTTTGTCTTCCACTTCAATACAAACCGGGCCACGGTACTTTACAGAGGTGAGCGCCGAGAAAAATCCCCGCCAGTCCACATCGCCCAATCCCGGGATTTTTGGCGAATGATAATCCAGCGGATAAGCCATGATACCCACTTCATTCAGCTTTTCAGGATAAAGTTTTACGTCTTTCAGGTGAATGTGGAAAAGTTTTTCCCGGAAGTCGTAAATGGGTTTTACCTCATCCATGTGCATCCACACCAGGTGCGACGGGTCATAATTGAGCCCCAGCGCCGGACTTGGAACCAGTTCAAACATCTTCTTCCAAATAGCTGGTGTGGTTGCCAGGTTTTTTCCTCCGGGCCACTCGTCGCGGGTGAACAGCATCGGACAGTTTTCAATGCCGATTTTCACATTGTTCTCTTCGGCAACCTTCAGGATTCCGGGCCACACGTCTGCAAACTTTTTCAGGTTGTCTTCCACGCTCTTTGCCGGATCGCGGCCAATGAACGTATTGACAACGCCAAGACCAAGCCTGGCGGCTGTGCGAATCACTTTTTTGATGTGCTCAATGAAAAAATCAGCCTGCTTTTCATCGGGATCAAGCGGATTGGGATAATACCCAAGTCCCGAAATGTAAACCTTGTTCTCTTTTAGAATTTTATGGATGCTGACCACTTCCTCATCACCGGTTTCATCCACATTGATGTGGGTTACGCCGGCATACCGGCGTTCAGCCTTGCCCACCGGCCAGCACATGATTTCCACACATTTGAATTCATTTTGCGAAGCAAACTGAATCACTTCTTCAAAACTTTTTTCAGCCAGAATAGCGCTGACAAATCCTAAATCCAACATAATTATTTTTTTAAAATGATTAAAATCGTAAATTTTTCAAAAATCCGGCAGCAGACGTCAAACATCCCATTCCGTCGGGTTCGTTGTCGCGTTCCACAAAATAGTGCCGGATACCTTGCTTTTTGGCTTCCCTGAAAATGGGCGCAAAGTCAATGATACCGCGTCCGGGACAGATGAAATCACCGTCGGGCGCCATGTCTTTCACATGAAGAACAGGAATGCGTCCGGCATATTTTTTCAACACCTCCAGCGGGTCGCCGCCGCCCTTTTTCACCCAGTAGATATCCATTTCGCACTGAACCAGTGCAGGATCGGTATTTTCCATAAGATAATCAAAGGGAAGCCCCTCTTCCATTTCGTGAAATTCCAGATCGTGATTATGCCATAAAAGGGTCAATCCGTTGGCTTTTGCTTTCCTGCCAAGTTCATTCAGCGCCGCTGCCGATTTTTTACAATCTTCCAGCTTGACCGGCGCCCCGCCAAACCAGGGCCAGTAGATTACAAAATATTTGTAATTCAACTCGTTGAACTCATCGAAATGTTTTTGCGGCTCTTGGAGAATCGGCTCAAGCCCGGTTCCGCCAAGTATTGGCTTGATGCCGGTGGATTTGCAGTAACTCAGAAATTCACGGGTTGATGGAGCAAAGTTGTTGCCTCCTTCAATCTCCGTATAACCAAGCGCAGCCGCTTTTTTGAGCGTGCCTTTCCAATCGGCCTGCATCGCTTCCTGGGCAATTCCCGCAATGAATCCAAAATCCCGGAGCCGGTTATTTTCTACCGCTGAACATGCCGTCCATGAATTGGCGCAAAGCAATCCGGCGGTTGCAGCAACTCCTGTTCTGATAAAATTTCTTCTGGTTTCCATTTTTCTGATTTCGTATTATTGAAGCAGGAAATTAAATTTCAGGCAGTTTCCAGGGTTTCCGGTATTCGGGAACGACCAGTTCATTGGCTTTTTCGCTGTTGGTGAACCGGTTGTTGGCATCATCCCATTCAAGTGTGGTTTCTCCCACCCGTGCAGCAATGTTTGCAATGTGCACATGCAGCGCGGCCGCTCTGCCAATTTCAGGCGGACATACCGGGGTTTGCCTGGTTTTTATGCACTCCAGAAAATTATCCACATGCTGGCGGTGCGTTTCATTTCCTTTGTCAAAATGCAGCTCTTCTGTTTTTGGCGCATTCTTCCTTCCGTCCCACTCCGGATAAAGGTGGTACTTGTTGCGGTCGGCAACCAATGTCCCTTTTTCACCGATGAACTGAAGACCGTATGACGAGTCAAACGGGCCCTGTTCGATGCCGGCGGTTAAATCGTAATGAATCACAAAATCATCCTTCGGATAGATGATATTCATGGTATCGAAAGTATCGCGCGCCATGTCGGCTTTGGAAAAATTATCCGCAAAAGTAATCACTTTTGAAGGCCCTGTGGTTATATCTTTTGCCCACAGTCCCATGTCCACAAGATGGACTCCCCAATCGGACATCAGCCCGCCACCGTAGTCCCAATAGTGGCGCCAGCTTCCGTGAAAACGCGCCGGGTTGAACGGACGCACAGGGGCAGGCCCCAGCCAGAAATCATAATCCACCCCATCAGGAACCGGCGAGTCGGGAACCGGCACTGTACCCAGTCCATAGTTGAAATTGACCCAGATGTTTACCTTCCGCAGGGTTCCGATTTTCCCGGATTTGATGACGTGCATTGAGTCATTGAAAATTTTACTGCTCCGCTGCTGCTGCCCCACCTGTACAACGCGGCCATAGCGCTTGGCGGCTTTCACCATAATATTGCATTCGCCGATGGTGTTTGCCATTGGTTTTTCCACGTAAACATCTTTTCCCGCGCTGCATGCCTCCACCATAATCAGGCAGTGCCAGTGGTCGGGCGTACCGATAATCACTGCATCAACGTCCTTTCGTTCAAGCACTTTCCGGTAATCGCCATACAGTGCGGGTTCCTGCCCGTGGTTGTTTTTGACAGCCTGTGCTTTCTCATTCAACACGTTCCGGTCCACATCACAAAGCGCAACACAATTCACCTGTCCGGTATTCAGGTGATTGGACAATATGCCAAAACCCATGTTCCGGCAGCCGATGAGGGCTACATTGATTTTATCGGATGGCGCCGGGCCGGCTGACCACACTTTTGACGGGATAACAGTGGCTGCGCCGATGGCAGTGGCTGCCAATGCAGAATTTTTAATGAAATTCCTTCTGGATGAGTTCATAGTATATTGTTTTTGAATTATTCTGATTTTTCAGGCTTATAAACCCAGACTCCCGAATCGGGCAACCGGTCAAGGAAATTATACTGCTCCCTGAAAGCTTCCCTGCTGTTGTCAAAGATTTCAATGGCAACAAGGTAAAAACTGCCGTGCAATCCCAAGTGCTGCGGACTGTATCCTTTATTTTTCATCTGCTGGAAATATTCTTCGGCATTTTTCAGCTTGCTGAAACTGCCTCCAACGAGATAGTATTTTGATGTATCCGGCACGGAAAATCCTGAAAAAGTTTCCATATCCGGCTCATCAGCAACGCTCAGACTGTCTGTTGCAGACAGTTCCACTGCCATATGCAATGAATCCGATGTTGTTGAATCTGCCGGTTCTTCGGGCAGAAACTCTTCAGGCTCAGGAGTAACCACTGTTTCTGTTTTTTGCGCAGGAGTTTCTTTCTTTTCTTTTTTCAGGAAGAAAAACAAAACGGCGCCGGCCAAAACAGCCAACAGCAACAACCACAGCCAGAATCCGCCCCGCCTCTTTTTTTCTGCAGGTTCCTGAACCGGAGGAACAGACGGAATCTCAGCGGAATGCTCTTCAGCATCCGGTTCGTCAACCAGATGGTCTGCAACCGGTTCTTTAGGTGGAATAACAGGCTCTGGTTCAACTGTCTCAGTAACTTCTTCCGGTATTTCTTCGGTATCTTTGGTTGAAATTATTTCCAGTCCGAAGGTTTCCGCAAACAGATTTTCTCCCGGGAAAGGTTCAAACTGAAGCACATGGTTTTCATCATAAAACAGAATCCCCAGATTGTCCAGATGTGCTTTTTCTCCTTTATCCAGCTGATAAAGAATATCATCCCTTGTTTCTTTGATTTTACGGAGGGCTTCCTGAACCGGGATGCTTTCGCTCTGAGCAATAAAACCGGAAAGCAACCCGTCATCGTTCCTGATTTTTGAACTGAACAGTAATTTCCCGGATGGCGGAAGAATCTCATCCGAATCCGGCATAATTTCAGCCGGGCTATATTCCAGAAAAAAAGCCCCAAGCCCCGGGAAAACTACGGTTTCGTTTTCCGGCAAAAGTTGACGGATATAATACCCAATGTTCATGTCTGACATTTTATAAGTGTAAAATTAGTAAAACATCTGTGGAGACAAAGCATTCGTTTCATCAAAAATGAACAGATACCCCAAAAGGTATTTTAACATTATTAATTCCAAAGTCATCTACTAGTCAGATATGTAAGTTTTTATATTCAGAAAATACTGATTTGTCAACTTGAAAAGTGAAAATGGCTCCATAAAAGGCAACAAGTTGCTTTTATTGATGGCTTACATTTAATAATAACCAGGAAGATTATGAAGAACTGTCTGATGCTGCTCCGGGGTAAGATTATGCCTGGAAAAGAACAATAATCAAATTTGACAAGGATCAATTCAAGAATATTTATCCGATAAATCATACCTGCTCCGGGAGAGTGGATGGCTTTGTAATCAACTGATTATAAGTATTTATAGTGTATTCCTTTTGTTGGTAAAAACTTTCTGTCAATGCAGTTGTCCACATCATAGACCAAAAAAGCCTGTAATTTATTTAGGTCGAATTCACGTTAAGTAAATTTTTTATATTTTGCCGTCATTTGAACAATGTTTTAAAATATTTGTAACCCTTAAAGAAAAAGAACAAAAATCTAAGACAAAAAAATCGTCTTTCAGAAAAATTTTACAACAATTAAAGGATATAAAAATGAAAACTACACTTAAAAGGCTTAGGGATGCCATCTCGGAAAATTGTATTACAATAATTTTGAACACACACAGAACAAGCCCGGATAACAAAAAAGACCCTATCGCTTTAAAAAATCTGATAAAAGAGGCGGAAAGCAGGCTTTTTGCAGACGAGAGCAAACGCGATGCACAGCAATTGGTTCAGCGCCTGTTAAATCTGGAAGCTCAAATTGACCACAACTATAATCTTGAAAGTCTGATTCTTTTTGTCAATGAAGATATTGCGGAATTTGTCAGGCTGCCTGTTTCGGTGGAAGAGCGGGTAGTTATTGATGATACTTTTGCAACCCGCGATCTTCTCAGGGCAATTCACCTGAACACAAACTACTATATTCTTGTGCTTGGCAAGCAAAAAGCAAGGCTCATTGAAGCATTCAACGATAAAGTGGTGGCCGAAATTGGAGAGCCTTTTCCGATTTTAAATACAAAATTTTATTCCACCAACAGAGCTGAGCAGTCCAATGCACCCCGCCAAACCAACCTGCTCGCTGAATTTTTCAACCGTATAGACAAGGAAGTGAATAAGGTCAGAAAGGAAAATCCCCTTCCGGTTATGATTTGTACGGAAGAGTCAAATTATTATGAGTACCTGAAAATTGCCGATCAAAAGCAAAGTATTTTTGATGTGTTTTTGAACCAGAGTAGTCTGGAAGCAAAAGCGCATCACATTGTTGATGAAGCCTGGGAGATTTTGCAGAAATATTCCATTGAAAAGAATCATGCAAGAAAGGAAGAGTTGAAGAAGGCAGTTGGCTCCGGCAATTTTTTAAGCGATGTGAATGATATCTGGCAGGCTATTTTTCAAGGCAAAGTCCAAACTTTGTTCATTGAAGAAAATCTTTTCCAGCCCGGTCTGATGGAAAAAAACAAAATCACGCTGGTGCCTGAAAGCCAAAGAAACGTAAAAGGTGTGGTTGACGATATTTACGACGAAATGATTGAAGCCAACATGGATTTTGGTGGCGACGTGGTATTTCTGCCTAAGGGTGAATTACCAAAATTTGATGGTTTTGGCGCAATAACACGCTATTAGGGATTTAAAGACAAAGTCTTCAGTTTCCTACTCATTTACCATCTCTTTTTCGTCATAGGTTTTGGCAATTTTGTCGATATTCAGGCTGCGGGCCATGGCATCAAAAATATCTTTATACACACCGTTTTGCTCGTAGATGTCTTCATGTGTTCCGCCTTCTATAACCCGTCCGTTCTGCAGGGAATAGATGCAGTCCGAATCAATGATTTGCGAAATACTGTGGGAGATAATAATCACGGTGCGGTCTTTTTTGATGGCATCCAGGCTGTTTTTTATCTGCTCGGTGGCAATGGCATCCAGGCTGGCGGTAGGCTCATCTAAGAAAATGATTGGCGGATTTTTAAGGAACATCCGGGCAATGGCCAGTCGTTGCTGCTGCCCGCCGGACAGCTCCAGCGCATTGGTCTCAAATTGATGCGGCAGCTCCATGATCTGGTCATAGATATAGGCCTTGCGCGCTGCTTCGCAGATTTCTTCAGGGCTTGCGCCGGGTTTGCCATAGCGGATATTGTCTTCGATACTTCCGCTGAAAATGTGATTTTTCTGCAAAACCAGCCCGATATTTTCCCTTACAAATTTCGTGTCATACTCCCGGAGCGGCACGCCATCCAGCAGGATTTCACCTGAACCGGGCTCGTAGAATTTATCCAACAGATTGATGACCGTGCTTTTTCCTGCGCCGCTCAATCCGACAAATGCAGTAATTCTGCCGGGCTTTATTTTCATATCGACATTGTGAAGCGCCTGTGTGCCGTTGGGGTAGGTGAAGCTGACGTCTTTCAGCTCAAACAGTCCGTGAATTTTTTCCGGTTTATAGTTCCCGGAAGGTTCAATTTCATGTTCCGCTTTCAGAATTTCAAAAAAGCTTTCAGAATAGATCAGCGCATCGTTCATTTCATCAAAAATCATGTGAAGCTGTCCGATTGGAGCCTTCACGTTGTTGAACAGCATGATGTGAAACATAATCATCCCTATCGTCATCTCCCCTTTCAGCACAAAATAGGCAGTCAGTATGATAATCGCCACCACGCCAATCTGCTCCACAAAAATTTTAACACCGCTGAAAAGATAGCCGGTTTTTTGGATACTCAGTTGATTCTCTGTTATATCATATTGTATCTCAGACTGTTTTTTCCATTCAATTTGTTCCCTGTTAAAAGACTTTATGACATTGATGGACTGAATGATATTGATGATTCCCTGGTTTTTCGTTTCCCTGAAATAGCGCATTCTCCGGCGCCATCCGCTGAGGACAGTGGCCTGACGGGTGGCAATAAGAACATAAACGGGAATGGTTGCCAGCCCTACAAATCCGACCCAGAAGTTGGCATTGAACATTAAAATCAATGCCAGCAGCGCATTGGCAAACAGCGGCAGAATGCTGATGAAAAAATCCTTCACCAGCCGGGTGATACTTGAAATCCCGCGGTCTATACGGGTTTGGAGTTTCCCGGATTCGTTATCCGAAGAAGAGTAGAATGCCAGTTTATAGGAAAGTATTTTCTCCACCACTTCATCTGCCATGTCTCGGGAAACGTAGATCCGGAGTTTTTCCCCATACAGTTTCTGGGCGAAGGTGATGAGCACATTCAGCAATTCCTTGACCAGCAAAATGATACTGATTGTGGTTAAAACATACAGTCCGGCTGTCAGTCCTTTACCTGATTCCACCAGATTATTCACTTCATCCACCGTGTATCTGAGCACAAGTGCATTCACCTGAGCGGTGAAAGAACCGACCAGGGTCAATAGCAGTGCGGTAATAACCAGCCATTTATAAGGTTTCACATAGGGCATCAGCGCCCTGAATAATTGTTTCAGATTCATGCTTAAAATATTTTTCGGCCTTTGCTTAGCAAAAACAATGCTAAAGAATTTTTTTCATTATCCGACAGGCTTTTAGCGCTGCATCAGGAAAGAAAGTGCGTGTAAAGATACCGGTTCTCATTAAAGAACAGAAAACGATTGCCCGGGTTTGTAATTAAAGCAAATTTTCTGATCACTCAGACACAAACTGCTGATTTTATCAGACAACCACAATTTTTTTCCTTAATTTTGAACCATTTAAAAACCCAAAACAATTAAGGTTATGGAACAATTCACCACAAGACAAAATAAAGTTTCGCGGCTTATTCAGCGCGAAATTGCCGATATTATACTGCAACTGAACAAAACGAAATTCAACGGAAAGCTCATCAGCGTCTCCATTGTGCGGGTGACAAAAGATATGGGAATCGCACGGATTTACCTGAGCATCTATCCTTCATCATTCGCAGAAGAAATATTGAGTGAAATTCGGCTCGGCGGGAAATCAATCCGTGGGGAACTGGGGCGGCGGATTGGTAAAAGCGTCCGGATTATTCCCGAGCTTGAATTTTATATCGACGACAGCCTGGATTATATTGAAAATATTGATAATCTGCTGCATAAATAGATTTTTCCCAAATAATATCTTTCAGACAACGAATTGAATTTATCACTTTTCATAGCGCTCAGGTATTTGTTTTCGAAAAAGAAACAAAACATCATCAACATCATTTCCGGCATTTCCGTGGCAGGTATTATCGTGGGGACCATGGCGCTGGTCATCGTGCTTTCCGTTTTCAACGGGTTTAACGGCCTGATAGAAACATTCTTCAGTAACTTTGATCCCGACCTGAAAATCACCGCTGCACACGGGAAAATGTTTTCGCCTTCCGACGGCTCATTTGCTGAAATTCAAAAGCTTACAGGTGTTTCACATTATGCTGAAGTGATCGAAGAGACGGCTCTGCTCAAATATGGCGACCAGCAGTATCCTGCCATTGTGAAAGGCGTTCCGTCCAATTACCCGGACTACACAAGCATTGACACGCTGATTATCGACGGTATTTTCATGCTGCAGGATGACGGAACTGACTATGCTGTTGTGGGGCAGGGCGTGGCCTATAATCTTGGACTGGGGCTCTCTTTTGTGGATCCCATCCGCATTTTTGTCCCGAAAAAAGGCCGCCAGACTTCCATCAATCCGGCGCGTTCGCTCAATTTTGACTATATTTTTCCGGCAGGCGTATTTTCAGTTCTCGAAGAGATCGATTCCAAATACATGATTGTGCCTTATCACTTTGCTTCCCGGCTTTTTGAAAGCGAAAACAAGGTTTCTGCGGTGGAGTTAGGCATTGACCGCGGCACCAATCCTAAAAAATTGCAGAAGCAGATTCAGGAAATTTTAGGAGATTCGTTCCGGGTGAAAAATAAATACCAGCAGCATGACATGATTTTCAAAACCATGAAATCAGAAAAATGGGCTTCCTATTTTATTCTGGTTTTCATTTTGATTGTCGCTTCTTTTAATATGCTAGGAAGCCTTTCCATGCTGATTATCGACAAGAAAGAGGACTTGTTTATTTTGCGCAGCATGGGAGCAGACTCAAAACTGATCCGCAGAATTTTTCTGTTTGAAGGCTGGCTCATTTCACTTTTCGGCGCTTTAATCGGCTCGGCTCTCGGAATTTTTGTGTGCTGGCTTCAGATCCGGTTTGAACTGGTTACACTTCCCGGCGCCGGTTCATTTATCATCACGGCATATCCCGTACAAATCATTTTGTCGGACATCCTGCTGATTCTCGGCATTGTTTTGGGAATCGGATTTATTGCATCGTGGTACCCCGTCCGGTTTATCTCGCACCGGTTTTTGATGGATGAAAAT
>CAZVAD010000002.1:16303-48924 GCA_964624645.1 uncultured Mariniphaga sp. | reverse complement strand
TGCATCGTGGTACCCCGTCCGGTTTATCTCGCACCGGTTTTTGATGGATGAAAATATTTGATTTCTAAGATGTTGAATATGCTTTCAGCCCATCCGGTGCATTTTCCCATGAAACAAGAAAATAATCAGGTCTGGTAGGGCAATGTCATTACCGGTTACCGAGACTTTGGTATTAATATGGTTTTCCGGGGAAACAGCTGACTTTTTATTGGATTATTTTCTGAAAAATTTCTACTTTCGCCACTCAATAAATTAAAACAGATGACAACAAAATCATTACGGACAGAGCCGCAAAAACGGCTTCACTCGCTGGATGCACTCCGCGGATTTGACATGTTCTGGATAACCGGCGGCAGTGCGCTGGTGGTTGCAATATCCCAATTCACGGGACCCAACTGGCTCGAAACACAGATGCACCATGTGAGCTGGGAAGGATTCCGGTTCTATGACCTTATTTTTCCGCTTTTCATGTTTATTTCGGGGGTGGCCATCCCGCTCTCCGTCACATCTAAAATTGAGAATAATGTGCCGCGGCAAAAGCTTTTTCTGAAAGCATTGAAGCGGGGCGTCCTGTTAATCCTGTTGGGAATACTCTACAACGGCACCTTTCGCAATGGTTTTGAAAACGGGCGGATTGCCAGCGTTTTAGGGCAGATTGGGATTGCCTATTTTTTGGCTGCCATCATTGTCATTTATACGAAATCAGTTCGCAGCCGCCTGATTTGGTTTGCCGGCATTCTGACAGGCATCGGAATCATTCAGTTGCTGATTCCTGTTCCCGGCATCGGTGCAGGCGTCCTTACGCCCGAAGGTTGCATCAACGGATACATCGACCGGATGCTGCTGCCCGGAAGGCTCAATAACACCATCTACGACCCTGAAGGAATCCTGTGCAGCATTTCTGCAACAGGCATCACGCTGATGGGTACTTTTGCGGGGAGTATTCTCCGCAGCCAAAAATCCACCGACTGGCAGAAGATAGGTTACCTTCTTGCCGCGGGGGCAGCAGCCGTTGTGCTCGCCCTGGCATTTTCCACTTTTTATCCGATTATCAAAAAGTGCTGGACATCAACGTTCAATCTGCTGACCGGCGGGATCAGCTTTATGCTGCTGGCGTTTTTCTATATGATTATTGACCACTTCGGATATAGAAAATGGGCGTTTTTCTTCACGGTCATCGGGATGAATTCAATTTTTATTTACCTCTTTTCACGCATGGGAGACCCCGGGCGCATCGGTGAATTTTTTGTTGGCTGGCTGGCAAACATGATGAGCGAGTCAGGCGGAAATATTGTTCTGGTCATCGGAAGGATTGCCGTCAGCTGGTCAATCCTTTACTATATGTACAAAAAGAAAATTTTCCTGCGGATTTAATACCTGCCCCGGCAGAAAGCAATATTCATTTTGTGTCCCGGAAGCATAAACCGGTCATTTTATTGGAGCAATGTGCGGTACAACTGCGGTTGCCGCGGTTAGCTTTCGCTATTTTGCGAAGGCAAAACTTTTGGCTAATTTTGCGGATGAATCATTAATAAACGAAAAATGTCAGTACACAACGAGCTGAGAAAAGTAACCACCCACCGGTTGTCGGAGATGAAACTCCGCAGCGAGAAAATCACTATGCTGACTGCTTATGACTACAGCATGGCCATGTTGGTTGATGAAGCCGGCATTGATGTAATTTTAGTCGGCGACTCTGCATCTAACGTTATGGCAGGGTATGAAACTACGCTGCCCATCACTTTGGAGCACATGATTTATCATGGCCAGTCTGTGGTGAGGGCAGTAAAACGGGCGCTTGTTGTGGTTGACCTGCCTTTTGGCACCTACCAGGGAAACTCCCGCAAAGCCATTGATTCAGCCATCCGGATTATGAAGGAGACTGCTGCCGATGCGGTTAAGCTGGAAGGCGGCTCGGAAATTATTGAATCGGTTCACCGGATTTTGTCAGCTGGCATTCCCGTGATGGGCCATCTTGGGCTGATGCCCCAATCCATTCATAAGTTCGGTACCTACACGGTGCGGGCAAAAGAGGAGGAAGAGGCGGAAAAGCTATTGTCGGATGCCCGGCTGCTGGAAGAGGCGGGTTGTTTCGGTATTGTGCTGGAAAAAATTCCGGCTAAACTTGGAGCGCAGGTCGCCGGCGAGCTTAAAATACCAATCATCGGCATTGGCGCTGGTTCCGGAGTTGACGGGCAGGTGCTGGTTGTTCATGATTTACTGGGAATTACACAGCAGTTTTCACCCCGATTTTTACGGCGGTACCATAATCTTGCGGCAGAAATAAAAGGCGCTGTAAGCAATTATATCGAAGACGTCAAAACCATGAAATTCCCCAACGAGAGAGAACAGTACTGATTTTGAAACAGTTTTAGAAAGGATAATACCTGACAGTGGAAATACTTTACGAAGATAATCATATTATTGCTGTGAATAAGGCCTGCGGAGAGCTGGTGCAGTCCGACATTACCAGGGAGCGGACAATTGTTGATGAGATAAAGGATTATCTGAAGGAAAAATACAATAAACCCGGGAATGTCTTTGTTGGCTTACCCCACCGGCTCGACCGTCCGACCAGCGGAATAGTGCTTTTGGCTAAAACCGGCAAGGCGCTGGACAGGCTTAATAAAATGTTTTCGGAGCGCGATTCCATCACCAAAACTTACTGGGCGGTTGTGGACAACCGTCCGCCAAAACACACCGACACCATAGAGCATTACCTGAAAAAAAATCAGGAAAAAAATAAAAGCTATGCGTACCCCAAAGGAACCTACATGGCAAAATACGCCCGGCTGACTTATCGCCATGTAGCCAGCTTGAAAAATAATCACCTTCTTGAGATTGAGCTATATACAGGAAGACATCATCAGATTAGGGTGCAATTGGGAATGATAAAACTCAGAATCAGGGGCGATGTGAAATATGGCTATCCCCGTCCGAATAAATACCGGGGAATCCACCTGCATGCACGAAAGCTGGAATTCATTCATCCGGTGAAAAAGACACCGATTGTCATTATTGCCGAACCGCCTGAGGATAAAGTCTGGAATGAATACATCAAACTGTTCCGCGAGAACCGGTTCAGTCCAGTGATTCCGGTTTAAATGCAAACGGCAGCAGGCTTTCCACCCCTTCAAAAACCTGAATTTTCTGTTTCCCGTCCAAAATAATCCGAATAGGCTGCCGGAACCTCACTTCCGTTTCCATGAGCGCCTGGCGGCATGAGCCGCACGGCCTGACAGGTTGTTCAACCAGTCCGTTGCTGCCTGATGCAGTAACTGCAATGGCCCGCACCGCAATTTCAGGATTGTTGGCGTTGGCATAAAAAAGAGCTACGCGCTCGGCGCACAACCCGATAGGAGAAGCGGCATTTTCCTGATTGTTCCCTGTAATAATTTCATCGTTTGCCAAAGCAATGGCAGCGCCGACATGAAAACGGGAATAGGGTGCATAAGCGTTTTTTGATGCCTCCCGGGCTGCCAGAATCAGTCTTTGATCCGCCTCGGGCAAATCTTCCGGTTTATCGTACTCAAATACCAAAATCCGTAATTCGTTCGTTTGCATATCCAATGATTTTAACCAAAAATACAATTTTATTAAATCGGACAGGGAAATATCCTGAATTAAAAAGAGCAGAACTGCGATATTCACGAAGGTATGTTCATAAAATCCTGTGAATTGTACTGCAAATGCAGGCAGAAGGGATTATTTTAGCCGAAAATTTTTTGAAGACATCCGGCAATGAAACATGGTATTCCAATATTCTTTTTCATTTTTTTGATAGCTGCTGCTCAGGCACAAATATCCAGAGAACAATATATTCTGAGATACCAGATTCTTGCCATTGAGGAGATGGGGCGCAGCGGGATTCCTGCCAGCATAAAAATGGCGCAGGCGCTGCTTGAGTCAGGCAACGGAAACAGCCAGCTTGCCCTGAAATCAAACAACCATTTCGGCATCAAATGCAAAAGCAACTGGACCGGCCAGAAAGTTTACCACAATGACGACGAGCCCAACGAATGTTTTCGAAAATACCGGACAGTGGAAGATTCCTACATTGACCACAGCAACTTTTTAATGGGCAATCCGCGCTATGCGTTTCTTTTCACCTATTCGCCCAACGATTACAAAAGCTGGGCAGAAGGCCTCAAAGAAGCCGGTTATGCCACGGCAAGGCATTATGCCAAGTCGCTGATAAAAATCATTGAGGAAAATCAGCTCTATCTGCTGGATACCAAGCAGACGCTCAGTCCGATGCTGGTGAATTCCACAAAAACACAGATAAACAGCAACATGTCGGGCAAAATGACTGTCGATCCGTTTTTTGCCAGAACAACCATAAAAGTCAATAACCTCAGAGCGGCAGTTGCCAAAGCAGGAGACACCTATGAAATTCTTGCACAGTCATTTGCGCTGGAACCCTGGGAGTTGTACAATTTTAACGACCAGCCGGCAGGTTATCGTCCGCAGCCCAATGAAGTGGTTTATCTGGAATCAAAAAGGAAGAAAGCTCCGAAAGGGACGGATTACCACCGGGTTTCAGAAGGCGAAACCATGCACTTTATTTCACAAATGCATGGCCTCAAACTGAAGCCGCTGTACAGGAGAAACCGCATGAAACCGGGAGAACATCCTGTTCCCGGCGACTGGCTTTATCTCCGGACCAAAAAACCGGCGAGGTGATCTGGTCTTCAGCCTGTTAAATTGCTGTTCTCCGTCAGGCTAACGGAGCAGCCCCTCCGCAATCAGGAAAAGCATCATGAAGAGGTAGAGAAAATTGAGGAAATGGAAGGCGGGCAAAGCTTTAAACTGCTCCTTAGAAAAGACCGAACGGGTGAGGAACGCCATCAGGAAAATAATGTAGGAAGCAAGCATCAGGAACAGCGCCGGCCGGGAAATGACAAAAAACAGCACCAGCAATGCGGAAGCCACCGTCGTCAGTATCCAGGCGAAAGTGATTCTTTTTAACTGTGTTTCCGAAAAAATATCGGTGAGGCTTGGCAATCCCGCCAGTTTATACTGATTGCCAAAAAGCAGGAGCAACAACCAGAAATGCGGAATTTGTCCGATAAAAAAGAAGGCGGCAACCACAAGTATCGCCTGTGAAAACATATCTCCTCCTGCAGCAGTCCAGCCGACAATCGGCGGAAGCGACCCCACCATTGACCCGGGAATCACCGCAAACGCCGTAACCTTTTTCAGCGGCGTATAAACCAGATTGTAAAAAAACAGGGTAGCCCAGCTCAGCGCCAGTGCAATGGGTGGGTTTGTCAGAATCAGAATAGCCGAACCGAGGCTGACATATCCCAAAACAATTAGAAATCCCTGTGTTGAGGTGATTCTGCCCGATGGAATCGGGCGTGATTTTGTCCGTGGCATGAGCCGGTCGGTGTGCCTTTCCTGCCAGTGGTTGAGCGCTCCCGAACCGCATGACATGAAAAAAACACCCAAAGCCATGAATAACCCGCGGGCATCCATCTGTCCTGAAAACAGGACGTAGCCTGCCAGTGCAGAGAGTGTAACGGGCAAAGAGATACGCACTTTGCCCAATTCCGTTAAAACTTTCAGGAATTGCTTCAAACCGTGCTAATTCAGCGTTTTGATGTAGTCAATGATGTAGTCTATGTCCTCGTCGGTGAGCTGCCCTTCATAGGAAAGCATCAAACCGCGGGCATATCCCTCAACCACATCAGCATTTGGTTCATAAATTGAGCGCCGGATATACTCTTCATCCACCACCAGCTCCCTTTTTTCGGTGCCTGTGGTAACTTTGACCGTCTCTCCCCAGATTCCTTTAAACGAGGGGCCTACCAGTTTTGACCCGTCAATGGAGTGGCAGGCAAAACATCCGATGTTTTGCAAAATGCGTCTTCCGGTTGCGGAAGCCGACTCAATATCGGAAGCAGCGGCAACTAATGTGGTGTCGGCCATCCAGGATTGAAAAACAGAGTCTTCCATCACTTTCACATAGGAATACATGTAGGAATGCTGCAATCCGCAGTATTCAGCGCAATACAACTCATAAGTGCCGGTTTGCTGCGGCTCAAACCACATGAAATTATTCTCCTTTCCGGGTACCATGTCCTGCTTCACGCGAAAAGCCGGAATATAGAGGCTGTGGATGACATCCATGGCAACAAGATTCAGTTTGACCGGCTTATCCTTTGGCAGATAGAGCGTATCTGCGCGTTTTCCGTTTTCGTATTCAAACATAAAGTTCCACATCCGGCCGTAAACGGTAACTTCCATGGCACCATCCGGCGCTTTGAGCATGGGTTTCCAGCCTGCCCATCCGTAGTAGAACATGAACACCGTCAGTATCAGCGGAATAACCGTCCAGATGATTTCGAGCTTTGTGCTTCCTTCAAACTGGGTGGGTTTCGGATTTCTTTTCCGGTTATACTTATAGATGAACACCAGCATTATCACCGTCAGCGCAATGAGGAAAAAGAATGATATTCCGAGAATGACGTAAAAAGCGGTGTCAACCCCTTTTACAAAATTGGATGCCTGAGTAATTTCCGAGCTATACATGTTTATTTATCTGTACAAGTAATCTAAAAAGGTAATAACTATTGTGACAAGAATAATGGAGAAAACAAAAACTACCATTATCACTATATAGGGTTTGTCATATTTCAGGTGCATGAAATACTTTAAAACAAAAAATGTCTTGACCGATGCAATAATCAGCGCTACGACAACAGAAACATTTCCCAGATCAATCAAAGTTATGGCCACTGAAAAAAAGGTCAACGCCAGCAGGGTCAGCAAAACATTTGAGTAGAGCCGGTAGGGGATGATATAAGGTTTTTTCTTTTCCATTGCATGAATTTTTTAGTTGATAAGATAAAATAACGGGAACAGAAAGATCCAGATAATGTCCACCAGATGCCAGTACAGACCGGAGTTTTCCAGCAATGCGGCGCGCCCGGCATGAACTTTTCCCTTGGCAACCCTCCACATCACGATGGAAATAAACACAATTCCGATAATCACATGCAGAACGTGCAGCCCGGTCATCACAAAGTAAAGCCCGAAAAACAGCACTTCTCCCTGGCTCAGTGTTTCTGTTAAATATTCAGAGCCCGGAAAAATTCCATGGGCAAACTTTCCGCCCCATTCAACATATTTGTTTACCAGAAAAATCAGACCCAATACAATGGTAATTCCTGCCAGCATCAGAGTCAGGGATTTGTCTCTTTTCTGGAGCGCCGTGGTGGACATGGCAATGGTCATACTGCTCAGCAGCAAAATAACGGTATTGATGGCGCCGACAAAAGTGTTAAGCTCTTCGGCTGCTAACTGAAATGCATCGTGGTTCAGGTAGCGGTAAACAGCATAAATCACGAAAAGGACGCCAAACAGGAGCAGTTCTGTGAAAATAAGCAACCACATCCCTATTTTGGAAGCTTCAGGATCATAGTGATCAACCATGTGTTTTGACTGTTCCATAGCATTATTGTTTTAATAGTTGTAAGGTCTTTCGTTCTCTTTGATTTCAGGAATCACATCAAAATTCTCAACCGGCGGAGGCGATGAAACAGACCACTCTAATGTTGTTCCGTTCCAGGGGTTCGGTTCAGCCGGCGTACCCTTTCTTGCCGAGCGTATCAGATTTGCAATGATAATCAGAAATCCGGTGGCAAGAATCCATGAGCCCATAGTGCTTAAGATATTTCCGCTGTGAAACTCCTGAAGGTAATCATAATAACGCCGGGGCATTCCCATCATTCCAAGATAGAACATCGGGGAATAGAGTGTTAAAAATCCGATGAAAAAAATTAGCCATCCGGTATTTGCCCATCCCCTATCATACATTCTGCCGAAAATTTTTGGAAACCAGTAGTGTATTGCTGCAAAAAATGCAAAGCCGGTGCCGCCAAATACGATATAGTGAAAATGAGCAACCACAAAAGCGGTGTCATGCACATAGATATTGGTTGCCAGCGCGCCAAGCACCAGTCCGCTCAGTCCGCCAATCATAAACACAAAAACAAACGATGCCGCCCAGTAAAATGGCGTCTCCATATTGATGGAGCCTTTATACATGGTTGAAATCCAGTTGAATACCTTTATAGCACTGGGGATGGCTACCAGAAATGTCAGCAGGGAAAAGGCATATTGCGCCGTTCCGCTCATGCCCGCCGTAAACATGTGGTGCCCCCACACGAGGTAACCCAAAAATGCAATGGACATGGTGGAGGCAATGATTGCCTTATAGCCGAAAATATGCTTTTGGGCAAATGTGGGTATGATTTCCGAAATGGCTCCCATTGCCGGGAGAATCATAATATATACTGCCGGGTGAGAATAAATCCAGAACAGGTGTTGATACAGAATCGGGTCGCCGCCTAAAGCAGGATCAAAAATGCCTACGCCGAAAATCCGTTCCAGCGCAACCAGAACCAATGTGATTCCAATCACCGGCGTTGCCAGCAACTGAATCCATGCCGTTCCGTACAGCGTCCAGACAAACAGGGGCATTTTGGTCCATTTCATGCCGGGGCAGCGCATCCGGTGGATAGTAACCAAAAAGTTCAGCCCGGTCAGAATAGACGAAAACCCCAGAACGAAAGCGCCGAAAATTGCCGGAAGCAGATTTGTGCCTGTTTTAAAACTATAGGGCGCATAGAATGTCCATCCGGTATCCGGGGTTCCCGGGCCAAAAAGCAGCGCTGAAAGCACTAAAAAAACACCGGTAACGTAGAGCCACCACGAAAACAGGTTAAGTTTCGGGAAAGCTACATCCTTTGCGCCAATCATCAGCGGCAGCAAGAAGTTTCCAAACACAGCGGGCAACCCGGGAACTACCACCATGAAAATCATGATTACCCCGTGAACCGTGAAGGTTGCGTTGTAGGTCTGAGCATCCATGATTGTTTTTCCGGGGGCAATCAGTTCAAGTTTCATGGCAAGCCCGAGCAGCAATCCCACAGAAAACATGGTAGCCATGGAATAAAGATACAGGAGCCCGATCCGCTTGTGATCCGTTGAGAAAATCCACCCTAAAAAACCTTTGAATCTTCCCTGATATTTTAAATAATTTGCTTCATTCATAATCTTGGCAGAATACATTTAATTATGTTGTTGTACTTTTCACTTTTCGAGGTTTTAAAATAAGAACCAGCAGCAGGACTGTCGCAAAAAACAGGATGATAATACCGCCTAACTTTGTAATATTCAGCACATATCCCTGCCCAACCGGATCGTAGGTATAGCAGAACCGCAAAACTTTATTCAGCGTTGGTCCGGAAATTCCCTTCGAGGCTTCAACAATTGCCATTTTCCATTCAAAAGGGAGAAAATACATTCCGTTCAGGTAGCGGGTGATTTTTCCGTCGGGGCTGACCACGGTCAGCGAGGAGGCATGTAAAAAATCATTGCCGGTGCGTTTGTATTTGAACCCGGTTGCATTGGTGGCTTTGGCAATGCTGGCGCTGTCGCTCACAAAAAAGAGCCAGCCCTCTTTTGCCTCTTCCGCTTTTTCTTCGGAAAGAAGCTGCAGGTAGCTCTCCTTTTTCCGGACACCCAAATCTATGGTTTCGCGCGGGTCAAAACTGATGGTGACCACCTGATATTCTTTCCCGGCAACCATCTCCGACTTATTCATAACTCCGGCAACAGCCTCCATCAGCGGGCTGCAGATGCCCGGGCAGCGATAATATACAAAATTGATGATGGTGGGCTTGTCAATGATGTCCGCCAGCAAAACCTGCTCCCCCTGCTCATTGATGAGCAAAATATCCTCCGGGAGAAATTCATCAAGATGTTCAACAATCCCAATCTCAACATCATCGGCTTTTGCAGCCGGATTTATCACAGATTGCCCAAAAATTGAAATATTTTTAAAAATAAAAATCAGCAAAAAGAGGCTAATTTTCATATAATCGTGCTTCATAAAACGGTACTTCCTGAAATATTTTGATTTTTTTAAATTCCAACACCTTAACAAACCATAAAACAATATGAAAGTTTAAAGAAAAATAAATTTATGGAAAAAATATTCTGTTATTGTGAAGTTTTTATTTGTATATCACAAGCTTTTAATTTCAATTTTCAAAACCGTTTTTGTTTCCGGTGTAATTCTAAACCGCTCATCCAGACGGTAGCCCATTATCCAGACCACCTTTCTGCCGCTGCAAAGCAGCCAGACTTTCTCTTTTTGATGCACCGGCACTTTTTCATCGATGAGGAAATCGCTCACTTTCTTAAAGCCGCTCATGCCTAATGGCTTGAAGTAATCGCCTTGCTGCCATTTCCGGATAAGCAGCGGAAAGTCAAGTTTGCCAGAATCAATGCAAGCAACATTTTTATCCTTGGTGATCTGAAAATTCGCGGCATTGGTTTTTTCAATTGCCAGGTCCAGCGGGGCAAACAGCTCCAGGTCGTTTTTTTCAATATAAAAAATACGGTTCTCCGGTTCGGACAGGGGTGTGATGAAAAGAAATTCCCTGTCTTTGACCAACCGGTGGCTTTTGGAAAAAAATTGCCTGCCGGGCGGGTTTTCAAGACTTTGAAAAACCTGTCCGGAAACTTTCGGGTTGAAATTGAAGGAGGAAAGGATTTCAAAGAGCAAAATATCGGGGAAAGGCGATTGCATTAATTTTTTAATCTCCACCGAAACCTCATCCCCGCGCTGTGAAAAAACTTTATTTTCTTCTTTTTCAATGAAAAAAGAGTAAACCTCTTCCGTATCGCGGAGATTGCGGATGGTTTCCAGAAGGTTGTTACTGAAAGCGGGATTCATGGACAAAAAAAGCGGGAAAATCCGGTTGCGGATAAAATTCCGCTGATAGACCACTTCGCTGTTGGTGCGGTCTTCACGAAAAGCGATGAAATTCTCGCGGGCGTATTCTTCAATTTCCCGACGGTTTACAAACAGCATCGGGCGAATCAGGTTTCCTGATTTTTCTTTGATGCCGGTCAATCCGCGGATTCCGGTTTTGCGCGACAGGTTCAGGAAAAACGTCTCCAGCAGATCATCCAGATGATGGGCGGTGGCAATAAAATCATAGTCATTTTCCCGGCGGATTTCCTCAAAATAGGTATAGCGCAGCTCCCGTGCAGCCATTTCAATTGAAATTCCGTTTAAGTCTGCATATTCCTCCGTTTCAAACCGCTTGCAGAACAGCGGAATGCCGTGCACCAGAACGTGCTGCCTCACAAACTCCTCATCTTTTTCGGAATCGGCGCCGCGAAGCTGAAAGTTGCAATGCACCACGCCGTATTGAAAATTTGATTTTTCAAAAAGCTGCAGCATCACCATACTGTCAATGCCGCCGCTCACCGCAAGCAACACTTTGTGTTGCGGCTCAAAAAGCTGCTTTTGCCTGATATTTTCAAAAAACCGGTTAAACATGGTGTGTCTAATTAAGGTTTGGAATACTTGGCAGGAGCGCTTTCATCTGTTTGCCAATGTTCCGGTAAAGCATGGTAAGTTCCTGGTTGACCATACGAACAACCGGCTCCCGATTTGTCAGAATTAACTGATAAATGGATTCAAAAAGTTGCTTCTCTGCTTTCACTGATTTTTTAGACATGTTTTTCTCATTGCTATTTTTCACATCAGACTTCTAAAATAGTCCAAAAAATTGTCTTTTCAATCTGTCTGAATGAAAAAATAAATTTCAGTTATCCGGTGAATGTTGCAGCAGTTATGGATATCGCATCCAATCCGTACAGGCTTTCATCAGGAATTCACCGGATGACTTTGCAGCGCTGGAGTTTATTTTCTGGAAAGAATCTCTTCCGGCACGGCAAGTTCAGCAATATTCAGAATGAC
Organism: uncultured Mariniphaga sp.; assembly: GCA_964624645.1. Classification (GTDB taxonomy): domain Bacteria; phylum Bacteroidota; class Bacteroidia; order Bacteroidales; family Prolixibacteraceae; genus Mariniphaga. Next base: position 37,139 of record CAZVAD010000002.1, on the reverse strand, counting down.
TTCCACGGCTTTTCGCATGGATGGGATGGGGATATATTCATAAGGCCCGTGAAAATTGTGCCCGCCTGCAAAAATGTTGGGGCAGGGAAGTCCCTCGTAGGAGAGCCTTGCGCCATCGGTTCCGCCACGGATAGCGCTGATTTTTGGCGGAATGCCGGCTTTTCGCATGGCTTCTTTTGCCAGTTCCACAATGTGCATGACCGGTTCGATTTTTCGGCGCATATTGTAGTATTGGTCGCTCATTTCGAGCGTGGCAACTTCATAGCCGTATTCCCGGTTTACAAAACTGACAATTTCCTGCATCCGTTTTTTCATCTCTTCGAATTTGCCGAAATCGTGGTCGCGGATAATCAGCCGGATTTCTGCCTCTTCCACATTGCCTTTCAAGTGCATCACATGGAAGAAACCCTCATATCCCTCAGTGTGTTCCGGGCGCTGCACGGACGGGAGCATGGAAATTATTCTATGAGCCGCCAGCACCGCATTGACCATTTTGTTTTTGGCATAGCCGGGATGGACGCTTCTTCCCCGGATGGTGATTTTTGCGCCGGCGGCATTGAAGTTTTCAAATTCCAGTTCGCCGATTTCGCTGCCGTCCAGGGTATAGGCAAAATCGGCTCCGAATTTTTTCACATCAAACTTATCTGCGCCTTTCCCGATCTCTTCATCCGGCGTGAAGGCAATCCGTATTTTTCCGTGCTTTATCCTGCTGGTTTTCAGAAGTGTTTCGGCAGCGGTAACTATCTCTGCAACGCCGGCTTTATCGTCGGCGCCTAACAGGGTTGTGCCGTCGGCGGTGATGATGTCCTGCCCTTTGTATTGCAAAATTTCGGGAAATTCCACCGGGTCAATGGCCACTCCGTTTTTCAGTTTTATGGTATTCCCGTCGTAATTTCCAACAATTTGCGGCTGCACGTTTTCCCCGGAAAAATCGGGACTGGTATCCACGTGGGCAATAAACCCGATGACCGGAATTTCACCCGGCGCATTGGCAGGAACAGTAGCTGTCAGGTAGCCGTTTTTATTCAGTTCAACCTCGTGCAAACCAATCTCCCTCAGTTCGGTTTCCAGCTTTTTCATAAAGGCAACCTGTCTGTATGTGCTTGGAAACGAAACGCTGTCGGGATCAGAGGTGGTGTGTTCTTTTGCGTAGCGAATAAATCTTTCAACAACTTTTTCCATAATCAGTGAGTTTATTTATTTTTTCCCGGTACAGGGTTTTCAAAAAATCATTGGCAACAAACGGTGAAAAATGCGGACTGACTACTCAAAACAGTTGTATTCTTGATAAAAGCCGGCAAAACTAATAGGCCAGTGCAAACAAAACCCGCTGTTTTGACGGTTTGCCCGAGTAGATACATTTTCCCTCTTCCGGCTCATTGTCAAGCGGTATGCAGCGAATGGTCGCTTTTGTTTCCGTTTTTATTTGCTCCTCTGTTTCCGGAGTGCCGTCCCAGTGGGCTGAGACAAAACCGCCTTTGTTTTGAATAATCTCCTTAAACGCTTTCCAGGTATCTGCTTTGGTTGTATTCTGAGCACGAAAATCAAGCGCTTTTTGGAAAATGTTCTGCTGAATCTCTTCCAAAAGGCCAATCACATGTTCAGTAATTCCTTCCATGGGGGCCAGCTTTTTTTCCAGGGTATCGCGCCGGGCCACTTCCACCGTACCGTTTTCAAGATCGCGGGGGCCGATTGCCAGACGAACGGGAACTCCCTTCAGCTCGTATTCGGCAAACTTCCAGCCCGGTTTTTTCTGATCGCTGTCGTCAAATTTTACGGAAATTCCTTTTGCCTTCAATCCGGCAACCACTTTTTCAACTTTTTCCGAAATAAGCGCCAGCTCTCCCAGCTTTTTATAGATGGGTACTATCACCACCTGAATGGGCGCCAGTTTGGGCGGTAAAACCAGCCCGTTGTCGTCGGAATGTGCCATGATTAAACCGCCGATCAACCGGGTGGAGACTCCCCATGAAGTAGCCCAGACGTATTCTTCAACCCCCTCTTTGCCGGTGAACTTTACATCGAAAGCTTTTGCAAAATTCTGTCCAAGAAAATGGGAGGTGCCTGACTGCAGGGCTTTTCCGTCCTGCATCAAAGCCTCAATTGTGTAAGTGTCCAATGCGCCCGCAAACCGCTCGCTTTCGGTTTTCACACCTTTCACTACCGGCATGGCCATATAGTTTTCGGCAAAATCAGCATAAACATTCACCATTTTTACAGCCTCTTCTATGGCCTCCTCCTTCGTGGCATGGGCGGTATGCCCTTCCTGCCAGAGAAATTCGGCAGTCCGCAGAAACAGGCGGGTGCGCATTTCCCACCGCACAACATTTGCCCACTGATTAATCAGCAATGGCAAATCACGATGCGATTGAATCCAGTTGCGGTAGGTGTTCCATATAATTGTTTCCGAAGTGGGACGAACGATAAGCTCTTCTTCCAGTTTGGCATCCGGGTCCACCACGATATCGCCGGTTTCCTTGTCATTCTTCAGCCGGTAATGCGTAACAACTGCACATTCCTTGGCAAATCCCTCCACATGATCGGCCTCTTTGTTGAAAAATGACTTGGGGATAAAAAGTGGAAAATAGGCGTTCACATGCCCGGTCTCCTTGAACATCCGGTCCAGCTCTGCTTGCATTTTTTCCCAGATTGCATAGCCATAGGGCTTTATCACCATAGAGCCTCTGACGGCGGAGTTTTCAGCCAGGTCAGCCTTAATCACCAGATCCTGATACCATTGCGAATAATTCTCGCTGCGTGATGTTAATTCTTTAGCCATTTTGTGTATATTGGTACAAATTTTGCTTTTTATTTGTGCTAATTTAGAGTTCGTAAAGAAAGTAAATATTTTTATAAAGTATAAATCGGGAGGATGAGTTATGAAATCAGGATTTACAATTTTAACAATGGCTGCTCTCTTTTTAGGTGCATGTACCACGGGGAGTTATATCACCAGTTCCTACACTGATGATATCTATTTCAATCCGGGGAGTATTCCGCCGCCTGTTTCAGTGGAAAGAGAGGGTCCTTCAGAAAATGCTGTAGCCGAAAAGTCAGCTCACAGAATGATTATCAGTGATATACAGCAGAATGAAGAGGGCGCTCAAACGATGAGCAACTATATTTTTGATGGCTCCGAAAGAGATGCTGATGCGCTGGTTTACAGCATGGATCAGTATGATTTGTATGACAGCGACACCACTGTTTATTATAACGATGACGATGTGAAATATGTCATCAACAACTATTATGATGGACAGGAGATGGATTATGCCTATCGTATCCGGCGTTTTCACCGCCCCTATTTCTATGATCCGTTCTACTGGGACAGCTGGTATTACGATCCTTTCTATTATGATCCCTGGTATTATTCATCCTGGTATTCCCCGTATTATTCCATGGGATGGAGATGGGGTAGCCGCTGGTACTCCCCATACTACAGTTGGGGTTGGGGCAGCAGTTGGTATTCTCCATACTATTATAATTCCTGGTACAGTCCCTATTATTCCATGTATGGATGGGGCTATCCCTATAACTCCTGGTATGGCTACGGCAATATCCGGTATGTTGATTCCGAAAATTACCGCTATGGACAAAGACGTTCCGAAAATACAAATGTGATGTATGGCAGCGACAGCGGCAGAAGAGCCACCACTTCCGGTGTCCGTGCTTCGGCAACGGAAACAAAAAGCGCTCAGACCGGCAATCCGGTACGTACAGAGCAAAGTGCACACGATTCACGCAGGGCATCTTCAAGCTCCGGTGTGCGAAGCGCCGAGTCTGTTTCAGGTCAGCGCACACAGGCAGCAAGCAGCGTTTCCAGTGAAAAGAGAAGAGCGGACAATATTAAAAGCGCAGTCAGTGGCAGTGCGCCTGCACAAACTTATACCCGTCCGGGAAGCACTTCAGCCACAAGAACATACACAAGGCCTGCAACAAGTGCTACCACAACCCCGCGGGTGGTGACCCAGAGCAAAAGCTCAACCACAACCACAACCACCACGCCCGGTACATCTTCAACGTATAACAGAACATACAGGACAAGTTCCACATACAACAGAAGTTCAGGCAGCAGCTCAAGCGGAACTTACAGCACGCCCTCTTCTGTTTCCACCAAATCCGGCAGCACCTACCAGAGCGCTCCGTCAAGAAGCAGCGGCGGGAGCTATAGCGCACCCAGCAGAAGCTCAGGTTCTTCTGGAAGCTACAGCGCACCCAGCAGAAGTTCAGGAGGCAGCTCAGGCGGAGGAGGCTCAAGATCATCATCTTCTTCTGGCAGAAGATAAAATGAAAAAGGTTGATGTAATAAATTAATTATTAACCCATTAACATTTAAGTTATGAAACGAGTAATAACAATACTGGCTTTAGTTTTAACCGTATCCATGTTTACCCAGGCACAGGATTTAGCCGATGCATTGCGTTTTTCAAACTATCAGGTTCAGGGAACTGCACGCGCAGGTGGGATGGGAAATGCTTTCGGCGCATTGGGAGGGGATTTTACCTCAGCAAGTATAAATCCTGCCGGACTTGGACTGTACAGAACATCCGAATTTGTTTTTACCCCCGGTTTCGGACACCATTCGGTGGAGTCAACCTATCGTGGGAATATCATGAGCGACAGTAAATACAATTTCACATTCAATAATCTGAGTTATGTGGCTGCATTGCCAATGTCAAACCAGGGTGAAACCGGATTGATCAGTGTAAATGTCGGCATTGGCTTTAACCGGCTGAGGGATTTTAACAGCACTGCCCTTGCAGGCGCTAAAAATCTGAACGGCTCCATGATGGACTATTTTGCCGACAATGCAACTGTCGGGAAATGGAGTGATTTCTACGAAAACCTCGCCTGGGAAACTGACCTCCTTTTATATGATGAAGACAATGATGTTTACTGGCATGATATCGAAGAGGACGGCTACGGGCAGAGCCAGAGAAAAAGTTACTCCAGACAGGGTTATATCAACGAATACTCATTTGTTGCAGGGCTCAATCTCAACCACAAGCTCTATTTGGGCGCCTCGTTGGGAATTGTTGACGCTTATTATAAGGAGTCTTCCGAATTGCGGGAATGGGACGAACAAAATAATATCCAGTATTTTAATGAATTCCGGTTTGACACCTACCTGCGTACCAGCGGAACCGGTTATAACGGAAAATTGGGGATCATCTACAAACCGGTGAATGAAGTCAGGCTTGGGGCATCCATTGCCACGCCAACATTCTTCAATCTGAGTGATGTGTTTGAAACCACCATGCACTCATCGTTAACCTACGAAGACGGAAGCGAAACCTATAAAAAAGTGTCGCCTTATTCTGAATACGATTATGATATTGAAACCCCACTGAAATTAACGCTTAGCGGCGCTTATATTTTTGCCGGCAAAGGGTTGCTCAGCATTGATTATGAATTTATGAATTATGGCTCAGCCAGACTGAGACGGGGCGGGGACGGTTACAACTTCATTGATGAGAACAATGATATTGCCGATGTTTTCCGTTCAATCGGAAATCTGAGAGTTGGCGGTGAGTTTTTGGCCACCGACAATATCAGCCTGCGGGCAGGTTTTGAGCATTATCCTTCTCCGTATAACAGCCAGGCGTTAGGTGCCAGCCAACCCAATGCAGATGCGAAACTGAATGTTCTTTCAGCAGGATTGGGCTACCGCACCGGAGGATTTTTCTTTGATATTGCCTACAGGCACTCCAGGGAAAATTTCTTTGATTCGTTGTATCCCGCTCCTCCCACCGATTTTTATAAAAAACCGGAAATGGCTGAATTTAAAGGGATTAAAAACAATGTGGTATTTACCCTCGGGTTTAAATTTTAGAATAAAATATATTTCACAGAGAAAGCACAGACCGGTTGGTTTGTGCTTTTTTGATTGTGTGCCGCTCTTTTTAAAAGGCGTGGGTTCCGGCTTTCAATTGAAAAAAATAATTATTTTTGGCAGAAAACTTTAATTATGTGGATAACTGTTGCCTTAATCCTGTTCTACCTCCTCACGCCGGTTCTTCTGATTTATCTGTGTAAAATCTCAAACACCCTCAAGCGGATTGGCGCTGTTGTTCTTGCCTATGCGGTGGGACTGGTTGCCGGAAACATTGGAATTTTCCCCACGCCCGGAGAGGAGTTGGTGAAGCTGCTTGGCGGCACAAGGTCATTCCTTCCCAAAGCTGAATTTATGGAATTTATGAATTCCCCCGGTTATTTGGATACCGATTTCACCTATAACATGATTGCCCAATTGCAGGATTCCATAATGAATTATACCATTCTGATTGCATTGCCCCTTTTGCTTTTTTCACTGAATTTAAGAAAATGGCTGAAAAATGCCCGCAGCACTGTTCTCTCGCTTGTGTTGGCAATGGTTTCACTTTTGGGTGCAATTTTTATCGGGTATTATCTCTTTGCGCACAACATCACGGAAGCGGACAAAGTTACCGGAATGCTCATCGGGGTTTATACCGGCGGAACGCCAAACCTTGCAGCAATCGGGACGGCGCTGCATGTCAGCCCGGATATCTTCATCCTGACGCACACCTACGATTTAATCATCGGCTCGGTTGCCTTGCTGTTCCTTATGACCGTTGCACAACGCCTCTTCAACACCTTTCTGCCAAAATACGGGCTTATCCGGAAAGGAGAAAATATCATGCAGGTTGAAATGGAAGAGGACGAAAACAGCCACATTGAAAATTATGACGGATTGTACAGAAGAGAAAATCTGCCCGAAGTATTTAAATCATTGCTTGCATCCATCATAATTTTTGCCATTGGAGGCGGATTATCCCTTTTTGTTTCCAAAAATAACCAGGTGGTTGTTGTCATTCTGACCATCACAACCCTTGGCCTTTTGGCTTCACTGCTTAAGCCATTCAATAAGCTGAAACTGAGTTTTCCGCTCGGAATGTATTTTATTATCGTTTTTTGCCTTGCGCTTTCTTCCATGGCAAACCTGCGGAGTATGTTCCAGATTGAATTTTTAGAGCTGTTTCTGTATGTTTTTCTGGTGGTCTTTGGCTCCATATTCATCCATGTGGGTTTGGCCAGGCTGTTTAAAATAGATACCGACACCATCATAATCACCATCACTGCGCTGACCTATTCGCCGCCTTTTGTGCCGGCTGTTGCAGGAGCTTTGAAAAACAAAGAGGTAATTATTGGCGGGCTGGCCGTTGGAATTCTTGGTTATGCCTTTGGAACATATTTAGGGATATTCATCGGATCAATTTTATAGCGGCTACAAATAATCCATGAAATAGCGACTCACTTTTTCCATCAGGTGCACCCTGTCTTTTCCCCGCACATTGTGCGGATGGGTGGGATAGACAAAAAAATCAACCTGTTTCCCTTCAATGATGCACTTGTTCAAAAACTGCATGCTGTGCTGCATGACCACCACATCGTCCTGTGCTCCGTGAATGAGCATCAGCTTGCCTTTCAGGTTTGATACGTGGCTGAGCATGTTTGTCTCTCTGTAACCGGCGGCATTCTCCCGGGGATTACTCATATAGCGTTCGCCATACATGATTTCATACATGCTCCAGTCAACCACCGGACCGCCGGCAACACCCACTTTGAAAATTTCGGGATGCCGCAGCATCAGGTTTAAGGTCATAAATCCGCCGTAGCTCCATCCGTGCACGCCAATGCGTTCCGAATCCACAAAAGGGAGTGATTTCAGGTATCCGATGCCCTGCATCTGGTCTTCGGTTTCGGCCACCCCAAGCCGGCGGTGAACGGTATTTTCAAAGTCCAGCCCGCGGTAGCTTGTTCCCCGGTTATCCATGGTGAAAGCGATGAATCCCTGTGATGCCATGTAATACTGCCACCACCGGACGCCATGATGCCAGCCTCTGTTGACCATCTGCGAATGGGGTCCGCCATACACATAAACAATCACCGGATATTTTTTTTGCGGATTAAAATCCACCGGCAGAACCAACCTTCCATGCAACGTTGTTTTGCCGTCCGCCGAAGGAATCGAAACCAGCCGGTTTTCACCAAGGGCATAGTTTTCAAGCGGGTTGCCTGCGTGATGCAAAGTCCGGACTGTTTTTCCACCGGAAAAAAGAAGATCGGTTTGTGCAGGAACTTCAGGAGCCGAAAAAGTATCAATCACCCAATCCCCGCCGGGGCTCAGCAGCCCCTGATGCAATCCGGCAATTTCTGTCAGCTTCTCCATTTTTCCGGTTTTCGTCTCCACCCGGTAAATATGCCTCTCCAGCGGACTCTCCTTTGTCGCTTCCACAAAAAGATATTTCTCTTTTTCATCAAATCCCAGAAGTTTTGTCACCTCCCACTCCCCTTTGGTTATCTGGCGGATGAGCTTTCCGTCGGCGTTGTATTTATACACATGAAACCAGCCGTCATTCCGGCTCAGCAGGTAAAATTCATTTTTGTTTTCTCCCGAAAACCGGACAGGATATTGCGGTTCCACATATTTTTCGTGCACTTCTTCCAGAACGGTTTTTATCTTTTCGCCGGAATTTATGCTGTAGCAATTTAAGTGCATGTGATTCTGCCCGCGGTTCAGTTCGGCAACATAAATCTGTCTTTCATCGGGCGACCACGCCGGATTTGTGAGGTAATGCTCCGGGTCGCCGCCGGTTTTCAGAAACGTTGTTTTTCCCGAGGCGATGTCGTAAACACCTAACGTAACCTGCTCATTTGTCATTCCGGCCATGGGATATTTGAATGGTTTCGGCTGAGCCACCCGGGGCAGGTAATCCACCAGCGGATAATCACTTACCATGCTTTCATCTTTTCTGTAAAATGCAATGAAGTTTCCACCGGGTGAGATGAAGATGCCGTTCTTGATGCCAAATTCGTTGCGATGAACGGTTTTCCCGTTGACGATGCCGTTGCCGCCATCCGTTGTTATCCGAACCGTTTTCCCGGATGAAAAGGAAACAAACAAATCGTCATTCACCGTGCAGGCTGCAAAGCGGCCGGCTTCACTGAAAACGGCATTTTCTGCATTGTCGGGAAGTTCAACGGAGTCCACAACTTTCTTCTCCGAAACATCGATAAGATGAAATGTTTTTCCTGTCCTTACCTGTAACAATCCTTTGCTTGTCCAGGAGTAACCGGGGAAACTCCACAACAAAATATTTTTTGACCCGATGGCGGATTTTAGCGCATTCAGCGAAAGAATGGGTTGTTTTTCTCCGGTTTTTGCGTTTTCGCCCCAAAGCGTATCGTTTTTCAGCCAGGTGAAAACCGTACTGTTTTGCCAGGAAAGCCCTTTCATTTTTTCCGGCGCCAGGTAGGTGTCCATTCCAAGGATGGCGTCTTCAAGGGTGAATTGCTTCTGCTGTGCACTAACCAGCGCTGCAGAGAAAAGCAGCGCCAAAAGAAATATTTTCCGCATTTTAAAAATCATTTTCCATTTGAACGGCGAAAATAGTGAAAGTCGCCGGAAACTGCCTATTTGTAATTCAGGTTTGCCGGCAGGAATTTTTCAATGTATTCCACCGGTTTCCCCTTTCGCCGTGCATAGTCGGCAACCTGGTCAAGTCCAACTTTTTCAAGGCTGAAATAGCGTGAATCGGGATGCGCGAAATATTGTCCGGAAACCGATGCATTGGGATACATCGCAAAATGCTCCGTGAGCGTAATCCCTGCTTTTTCGGCTTTCAGGAGGTTAAACAGATTTTCTTTTTCCGAATGTTCGGGACAGGCGGGATAGCCCAAAGCGGGGCGGATGCCCTGGTATTTTGCTTTGATGATCTCTTCATCCGAAAGGTTTTCATCGGGGGCATAACCCCAGAACTCTTTTCTCACCCGGAGGTGAAGCAGTTCGGCAAAAGCTTCGCTCAACCTGTCGGCCAGCGCTTCAAGCATAATGGCCTTGAAATCATTGTGGTCTTTCCTGAACTTCTCCAGCCAGGGTTCGATGCCCATTCCGGCAGTGGTGGCAAATCCGCCGCAGTAGTCCACTTTCCCGGAGTTCACCGGCGCCACAAAATCGGCAAGGCACAGGTTGGAAAAACCTTCTTTCTTTTTTTCCTGCTGCCGGAGGTGGAGAAATCGTCCGATCTCTTCCTGCCGGGTTTCATCGGCATAAAGAATAATATCGTCGCCGTCGGCATTTGCCGGCCAGATTCCAAAAACTGCATTTGCCCGGAGCATTTTCTTCGCAATGATTTCATCAAGCAGTTCATTGGCTTCTTCAAAAAGCTTTGTGGCGGCTTCGCCCTGCTTTTCGTCGCTCAGAATCCGGGGATAAGTTCCCCGCATTTCCCAGGCAATGAAGAAAAATGTCCAGTCAATGTATTCCCGGAGCTCTTCCAGCGGATAATCCATAAGGTATTTCACGCCGGTAAAATTGGGTTTGTAAACCGGACTGGTGTTCCAGTCGGTTGGCGTTCTGTTTGCGCGCGCTTCCTCCAGTCTGAGATATTCTTTGGGTTTCCGCTGAATCTGAAATTCCCGGATTTGTTCATAATCTTTTTTGACCGACTGAACAAACTCCTCATTTTTTGCGATGAGGTTTGAAACGACATTCACCGCCAGGGAGGCATCTTTCACGTGAACCACCGGATGGGAATATGCAGGGGCGATTTTTACGGCAGTGTGGATTTTTGAAGTGGTGGCGCCGCCAATCAGCAAGGGAATATCCATTTTCCGGCGCTCCATCTCCCGGGCAATGTCTGCCATGATTTCCAGCGATGGAGTGATCAGTCCGCTCACTCCGACGATATCTGCGTTTTCCTTTACGGCGGTATCGAGAATTTTTTCTGTGGGAACCATCACGCCTAAATCGACAATCTCATAATTGTTGCACCCCAAAACCACGCCCACAATATTTTTCCCGATATCATGTACGTCGCCTTTCACGGTGGCCATCAGAATCTTTTTCTGCCGCGTGGTATCTTTATATTTAGCCTTGTCGGCTTCAATGTAGGGCAGCAGATAAGCGACCGCTTTTTTCATTACGCGCGCCGATTTGATCACCTGCGGAAGAAACATTTTCCCGGAGCCGAACAGTTCGCCTACCACATTCATTCCGGCCATCAGCGGACCCTCGATGATATTCAGCGCCGGCTCATATTTTGTCAGCGCTTCGGCCATGTCTTCATCCACAAAATCAGGAATACCTTTTACCAATGCGTGTTCCAGCCGTTTTTCAAGAGGCTGGCTCCGCCATTCGTCCTTTTCAACTTCCGTTTTGTCTTCCTGCGTTACCTCTTTGGCAAACTCAAGCAGCCGTTCCGTGGCATCCGGCCTGCGGTTCAGCAGCAGGTCTTCGGTTCTTTTCAGCAAATCTTCCGGAATTTCATCATAAATCTGCAGCATCCCCGGATTCACGATGCCCATGTCCAGTCCGGCACGGATGGCATGATACAGGAATACCGAGTGCATGGCTTCGCGCACCGGATCATTTCCGCGAAACGCAAACGACACATTGCTGATTCCGCCGCTGGTTTTGGCATAAGGCAGATTCTTTTTGATCCACTTCAGCGATTCAATGAAGTCCACCACATAATTGTTGTGCTCCTCAAGTCCCGTTCCGACCGTCAGCACATTGGGGTCGAAAATGATGTCCTGCGGCGGAAAATTCACTTTTTCAGTCAGAATTTTATAAGCCCTTTCGCAGATTTCAATCCTCCGTTCATAGTTATCAGCCTGCCCCTTTTCATCAAAAGCCATAACGACAACAGCTGCTCCAAAACGCCTGACAATCCGCGCCTGTTCCACAAACGTTTCTTCGCCCTCCTTCAGGCTGATGGAATTGACAATGGCTTTCCCCTGCAGGCATTTTAGCCCGGCTTCAATCACATTCCATTTGGATGAATCAAGCATCACCGGCAACCGGGCAATGTCGGGTTCTGTCATCATCAGGTTCAGGAAAGTAACCATCTCTTTCTCGGCATCCAGCATGGCATCGTCCATGTTCACGTCGATAATCTGTGCTCCGTTTTCTGCCTGTTCGCGGGCAATGACCAGCGCCTCTTCATATTTTTGCTCGCGGATGAGCCTTGCAAATCTTCTGGAACCGGAAACATTGCAGCGCTCGCCGATATTCAGGAAATTGGATTCGGGCGTGATTTTCACCGGTTCCAGTCCGCTCAGGCGGGTGTGCATATCCTTTTCGTTCACTTCATGCGGCGCCGCCTTTTCCGCCAGCCTGACAAACTCCCGGATATGGTCGGGCGTGGTGCCGCAGCAGCCGCCGATGATATTCACAAAACGGTTATCCAGGTAGTCTTTGATAAAGCCCGACATCACTTCCGGCGTTTCGTCGTATTCGCCAAACTGGTTGGGCAATCCGGCATTGGGATGGGCACTGACCGGAAACGGCGATTTTTGCGAAAGTTCTTTCACGTAGGGGCGTAAATCAGAAGCGCCCAAAGAGCAGTTCAGGCCGATGCTCAGCAAATCAATGTGTGAAACAGAATTCAGAAAAGCTTCGGGCGTTTGTCCCGAAAGGGTACGCCCGCTGGCATCGGTGATGGTGCCGGAAATCATTAGCGGCAACCGGATTTGCCGCGCTTCCAGCGCCTCTTCAATGGCATAAATTGCTGCTTTGGCATTCAGCGTATCGAAAATGGTTTCAATCAGAAGCAGTTCAACGCCGCCGTCAATGAGCGCTTCCACCTGCTCGCGATAGGCCGATTTCACTTCATCAAAAGTGATGGCACGGTAACCGGGGTCGTTTACATCGGGCGAAAGGGACAATGTTTTGTTTGTAGGGCCCAACGTGCCGCAGGCATACCGCGGTTTTTCGGGATTCAGTGCGGTGTATTTGTCTGCCGCTTTGCGGGCAAGTTCTGCCGAAGCTTTGTTTATGGCGTAAACCAGGTGGCTCGCATGGTAATCTGCCTGTGAAATTTTTGTCGCATTGAAAGTATTGGTGAGAATAATATCGGCGCCCGCTTCGAGGTATTTTTCGTGAATTTCAGAAATGATTTCAGGAAAAGTGAGCGAAAGAATGTCGTTGTTTCCCTTTTGATCGTGCGTGGCGTCTTTCAGCAGCTCTCCGCGAAACTGTTCTTCCGAAAGTTTATATTCCTGCAACAGTGTGCCCATGGCGCCATCCATGACAAGCACCCGTTTTTCAAGTTCTTTGCGGATATCTTTTTTATATGGTGTATGTGTGTGCTGTTTCATAAAAATGTGATAAACTATTTTTTAAAATATTGAGAATCATAACCTGCAAATTTAAGCCAAAATCTTTCAACCCCTTTGTGTTTTCTGTTATTTTTACCCATTTAAGCGAATTGACAATGAGTGGTTAAGCTTTAAAATTCATAGAAAATGCAATTATCGGTCTTGATTTTTGACAAATAATCCGGTTTTGGAAAATAAACAATCAATTGACCATGGATGATTTACTCCACCGTAAGTTTATTATTTTTGTCTTTTTAAACGGAAGGTTGATCCTGAAAAGCAGGTGAAGCAGAAATGTTTCGGAAATGTCAGGGCATTAAATTTTGCAGCGCGCTGATTTTTTGTATTTTCCGGCAAAACTTTTCGTGATAAGTTCAACCAAAATAAACAGGTAAATGGCGCTTATAAAATCAATTTCAGGAATTCGCGGAACAATTGGCGGCAGTCCCGGCGAGGGGCTGACTCCGCCCGATGTGGTCAGGTTTGCTGCCGGTTATGCCGCTTGGGCAATGCAGGTTTCAAAAAACAAAAGGCTTAAAATTGTGGTGGGCCGCGATGCACGGATTTCGGGCGAAATGGTCAGCTCGCTGGTAATCACAACGCTTACCGCCATGGGGTGCGATGTGGTCAATGCCGGACTTGCCACCACGCCGACTGTTGAGATTGCCGTTGTTGAAGAAAACGCCGATGGCGGAATTGTCATCACGGCCAGTCACAATCCGAAGCAGTGGAATGCGCTGAAACTTCTGGATGCAAACGGCGAGTTTCTTGACGCTGAGGAAGGCGCCAAAGTCCTCGAACTGGCCGATTCGGGGAATTTCACTTTTGCTGAAGTGGATGATCTTGGGACAGTTACCGAAAAAGACTTTACGGATATTCACGTGCAAAAAATTGCCGGACTTCAGTTGGTGGACAAAGCTGCCATTGAAGCTGCCGGTTTTTCCGTGGCGGTGGATGCCGTCAATTCGGTGGGTGGGATTGCCATGCCGGCTTTGCTGAAAGCATTGGGAATCCGAAATATTGTGGAAATCAACTGCGAGCCGACCGGCCATTTTGCCCACACGCCGGAGCCGGTTCCCGAAAACCTGACGGAGACCATGGAAATTATCAAAAAAAGCAAGGTTGATGTGGGATTTGTGGTAGATCCGGATGTGGACCGTCTGGCAATAATCAGCGAGGACGGGAGCATGTTCGGCGAGGAATATACGCTGGTGGCGGTCAGTGACTATGTGCTGCAGCACACCCCGGGGAACACGGTCTCCAACCTTTCTTCGACCCGGGCGCTTCGCGACATTACCGAAAAGCACGGACAAAAATATACCGCAGCGGCAGTGGGCGAGATAAATGTGGTCATCAAAATGAAGGAGACCGGTGCAGTAATCGGCGGTGAGGGAAACGGCGGAGTCATTTACCCCGCCAGCCACTACGGACGCGATGCATTGGCCGGCACAGCGCTGTTTCTGACCCATCTTGCCAAAAGCGGTATAAAATGCTCGGAGTTACGGAAATCTTATCCCGACTACGTGATTTCCAAAAATAAAATTGAACTCACCCCGGAAATTGATGTGGATGCCCTTCTTGAAAAAATCAAGGAAAAGTACGCATCAGAGCAGGTGAATGACATCGATGGCGTTAAAATCGATTTTGAAGATTCCTGGGTGCATCTTCGCAAGTCAAATACCGAACCGATTATCCGTATCTACTCCGAAGCACATTCGGCAGCGGAAGCTGAAAAGCTGGCATCAAAAATCATGGATGACATAAAAAGTGCTCTGTAAATATTTGCTCATTATCAATAGATTATGAAGTAAAAACTCAAAAAAAGATTAAATTACAGATAATCCTTACGGGCAAACCGGTAAAAATGAGCGTGCCGTTCATTTTTAGCATACCTTTGTTCATAAATTCATGCTTTACTTATTCTCAATAAATTGAATTTCTGAAAATGATTATAATGAAAAAGAAAAAAAATATAGGGATTGTAGCACACGACAATCGCAAAGTTGACATTCTCGAATGGGTTGAATTTAACTGGAAGGAGCTGATTCAGCATAACCTGATCTGCACCGGCACCACCGGCAGACTGGTTGAAGAAACGCTTGCCGAAAAATGCCTTGAAAACAGTGTGGTTCCGCCGGATATTATCCGTTTGAAATCGGGCCCGTTAGGGGGCGACCAGCAACTGGGGGCAATGATTGCCGAAGGAGATGTGGATATTCTCATCTTTTTCTGGGACCCGATGAAGCAGCAACCGCACGATGTGGACGTCAAAGCATTGCTGCGGATAACGGTTTTGTACAATATCCCCACGGCATCAAACCGCTCCACCGCCGATTTTATCGTGTCGTCCTCCCTGTTTCACGAGAGCTACCAGCCCATTCTGAAAGATTACGAAGAGTATATCAAACGCGATGTTGACCTTGAGTAGAAGTTCAGGTAAAATTTTTACTTTTGCCGACCCAAAAAACGAGTAAATCACGCGCAGGTTCCATCACCCTGCGGTAAAAATTAAAAAAATGTACAATGAAATGCTTTGGCTGGCCATGTTGCTGGCAAATTTCCTGCTGATTATTTTAGCTTATAAGCTGTTCGGAAAATGGGGGCTTATCATGTGGATTCCCGTTTCGGTGATTGTTGCAAACATTCAGGTGGTGCAAACGGTAAAACTTTTCGGATTTGCCGCCACCCTGGGGAATATCGTTTATGCCACTTCCTTTCTGATTACAGATATCCTTTCGGAAAACTACGGGAAAACGGAAGCCAAAAGGGCGGTGTGGATTGGCTTTTTCAGTCTGATTTCCATGACGCTGCTTATGAATCTGGCGCTCCATTTCAACCCGCTGGAGGGAGACGATTTCTCATTTGTCACCCATGAAGCCACCGGCACCATCTTCAAACTGATGCCGCGGATTGCATTTGCAAGCCTGGTTGCATACCTGCTTTCGCAACGCCACGATGTGTGGGCATTTCATTTCTGGAAAGAGCGCTTCAGCAGGGAAAATCAGCTCTGGATGCGCAATAATTTCAGCACCATGGTCTCGCAGCTGATTGACAGTTCCGTTTTTGTTCTCATCGCTTTCTACGGCGTGTTTGAAAACAGTATTCTGCTGGAAATATTTCTCACCACTTATCTGCTGAAATGGATTGTGGCTGTTGCCGATACCCCGTTTGTTTACTGGGCCAGAAGTATCTACAAAAAAGGAAAATACTGGATGAAATAGCTTCGGCAGCGTAAGTTTCCGGTTCAAAAAACCCATTTCCGGAGAAATTTAAATCCGCAGAACATTCACGGTTATATTTGTACTTTTGCAACTGAAAAATCATAAATCATATCAAAAGGATATGCAGAATATTCAGAAGGAGATTTCTTTAAAATACAGCATTGTTATTCCTGCGCACAACGAAGAAAAGTATATTACAGATACTTTGAATTCGATTGTTGCCCAGTCCGTTCTGCCTTTGCAGGTGGTTGTGGTCGATGACAATTCAACCGACAGCACGGCGCAAATCGTGGAAGACTTCGTTCAGCATCATGCTTTTATTCAGTTGATTCACTCCGGGAATCAATCCGATCTGCACGAACCCGGAGAAAAAATAATCCATGCTTTCTACAAAGGTTTTGAGCAGTTGAAGCCCGGATGGGATGTGATTTCAAAGCTGGATGCCGATGTGATTCTGCCTGAAAACTATTTTGAAGAAATTCTTTCGGCATTTCAGGAAGATTCAAAAACAGGAATTGCGGGCGGAATACTCAATGTTCGGAAAAACGGGGAATGGATGCCGGAATATTCATATAAAAAACATATCCGCGGGGCAATCAAGTCATATTCCCGGGAATGTTTTGAGAAAATCGGCGGATTGAGAAAGTCAATCGGCTGGGATTCAGTAGATGAGCTTCTGGCTTTTTATTACGGATTTGAACTCCGGGTGATTCCCGAATTGCAGGTGAAACTTCAGAAACCCACCGGAAAGGATTATAAGAAAGTGCATGGCGAAAGAATCGGGCAAGCCTTCTACCGGATGAGGTACGGACTGTTTATCAGCCTCATTTCCGCAATCAAGGCAAGCCGTATCAACAAAAATTCCGGACTGCTTTTTTCCATTGCAGGAGGATATTGCGGGTCGGTTTTCCGGCGCGAAAGCCGGATTGTAACCCCGGAGGAAGGGCGCTTTATCCGGAAATACCGCCGGCAGGGTTTTTTAGAGGCGTTAGGTTTGAAAAAACAGAGTCAGGTAATGCTTTAAATCGGGTAAAATGTATAAATATTTGTTTGGTCCTGTTCCTTCAAGACGACTGGGGATGTCATTGGGCGTTGATTTGGTTCCCAAAAAAGTGTGCTCGCTGGATTGCGTCTATTGCGAGGTTGGCCGAACCAACAAACTTACGCTGGAACGGAAAGAATATATACCGGCAGAAAAAATAAAAAGGGAACTGGCCGATTATTTTTCAAAACACCCTTTGCCGGATTATGTCACGCTGACCGGCTCGGGCGAACCGACCCTGAATACACGAATCGGCGATATTATTGAGTTTGTCAAACAGCTTCAACCCGGTATTCCGGTGGCGGTCTTAACAAACGGAACACTGCTCTCTGACAGGGATGTGCGGGAATCGCTTTTGAAAGCGGATTTGATTGTTCCATCGCTGGATGCGGCGTCGGAAGATGTTATGCAAGCGATCAACTGTCCCGCTTCCGGTTTTGATATTGAGAAATATATTGAAGGGTTGGTTGCGTTCAGCCAAGAATTTAGAGGAAAAATCTGGCTTGAAGTCTTTATTCTGCCCGCTTATAACGACAGTGAACATGAATTGGCTGAAATAAAAAAGATTATACAGAGAATCAACCCTGACCGGGTTCAGCTCAATACACTGGATCGCCCGGGAACCGTATCCGGTTTGCGGCCTGCCACTGCAGAGGAATTGAATAAAATCACAGCATCCTGGAGGATGGAGCATGTGGAGATTATTGCTGCCTCAGCGCAAAGAAAACAGGAAAAAGCTTACAGGGATGATGTGGAATCAGCCATTTTGGGAACCATCGCCCGGCGGCCATGCACGCTTGAAGATTTGCCCGGAATATTGGGTTTGCCTGCCCATGAAATCAAAGAATACCTCGACGTTTTGGTGGCAGAAAAAAAAGTTGAAACGGAAAAGCTGCAAAGGGGTGTTTTCTATAAAAAGAGAGAAAATTGACACACTTCCGTCCAGGTTTTGATTGCTGATAAGTTATATCCATCCATCCGATGATTTTGAGTCATCGGATGGATGGGTTTATCTCACTGATTTTCCCGGAAATACTTTACCGTGCCCACTTTCAGCTCCATGGTGGCATCATCGTCACAGACGATTGTTCCGTTTGGATGAAGCTGCAAGACCGAAAGTGTCCACATGTGGCTGACTCCGCCTTCCACAACTTGCTGCAGCGCCCTTGCCTTTTTGTATCCGCTCACGAGAATCACCACTTCAAGCGCATCAAAAACGGTTTGTACCCCCACGGTTACCGACTGCTTCGGCACTTTATCCATGTCGTTGTCAAAAAAGCGGGAGTTAGCCATGATGGTGTCGTAGTTCAGGTTCACAACCCGGGTGCGTGAGCTCAGCGATGAGCCGGGGACGTTGAATGCAATATGCCCGTCTTCGCCCATGCCTCCCATAAACAGACGAATTCCGCCAAGCCGGACAATCTTTTCCTCGTATTCGCGGCACTCCTTTTCCATGTCGGCAGCATTGCCATCGGGGATATTGATATTTTCAGGACGGATATCAATGTGGCTGAAAAAGTTGTTGTGCATGAACGAGTAGTAGCTTTGCGGATGCTCTTTGGGAAGTCCCACATATTCATCCATATTGAAAGTTACCACGTTTTTGAAGGAGATTTCTCCTGCTTCATACTTTTTTATCAGTTCCCGATAGGTTCCGATTGGCGTGGAGCCGGTGGGCAGGCCAATCACAAAAGGCTTTTCGGGAGTGGGTTTGAATTCGTTGATTTTTGCTGCAATATAGTTTGCAGTCCATTTGCTGATTTCGTCGTAATTCTTGTTAATTATCAATTGCATATCTGTTCAGATTAAAATTTTAAAAAATATGTTCCATCGCTTTGCCGAGATTGGAGGCTTCCTCCAGGAATTCATCAATGGTCAGTTCCCGCAGATAAACCATTCCGTGGGTTGCCCTGAGTAGCGGCGATTCATTTTCATAAAAGAAATTTTTTCCCAGCAGAAACTGGATTTGCTTGTGCTGATCAAACCATGTTTGCTGGGTGAGATCGCTGAATTTGCCATCCAGCTGATAGCTTGGGAAAGATGCATTCACCTGGGTAACATAGCATTCGGAGAATGATTTGTCGAGGATTGCCAGCGCATTGAGCGAAACCGGCACAATCTTCTCAACATCCCATGGATTGTATTTAAACCACACGTTGCGGTAGCCTAAAATGCGCACATTGTCCAGATTTTCTTCCTTTTTCCACTCCTTTACTGCGGCTGCAATGGCTTGCAATACTTTGTAGTGGGTGTCGGGGCCGCTTCCCTGCGGGTCCATTGCCAGACTGATGACCGTTGGTTTATGTTTTCTGAATTCATTCAGAACCGGCAAAACGTCTCTCTCCATGTCGGGTTTGCTTCCCATCACATTGTTCTGATAAAAGCCAAGCCTCAGGTGGTGGACATTTTTCACCATGGTGCCGTAGTGCGCCCACACCAGCTCCTCTTCCAGCTCGCGGATCATCCCCTTCAGTTTTTGAATTTTCGGTGGATTTTTGCCGCCGGCGTAAGTGCTTTCAAGGGATTGCAGAATTTCTTCAATGACCGCTTCCAGCTCCTGGCGGTTTTTTACTTCCCAAATCTCAACCAGCGCCCGCACCAGTCTGTGGCAAACGCCGCGACGTTTTTCCTCCTCGTTCTGGGCGGCAATATTGTCCAGATAGTGGTAAACATCTTTGTCCCACTTGAATTTATATCCCTTTTCAAAAAAATCAGGATATTCAATCATCTCAATTTTTCCCTTGTTCAGCAGCGTTTTGGTATCATTGAGCAAGTCAATCATAAACCGGTTGGTGACGGCGGTAAAACCCGAAGTCAGCACCGCATAATGCAGCTTATTGCTTGGTTCGCGCGACTGCTCGTTGGTGAGCGGCATGATGCCCAGCATGATGTCATCGTGGTGAGGTCCCGTGTGGTAATATATCTGATTTTTCGGGGTCCGCATCCCCCGTTCGATTTTGGCTAAGATGGAATCAATTACAGACTGAACCGTATGCTCGCCAAGGTTGGGAATCTGACTGCAATATTTGTCGGCTTTCAGGTCGCTGAGTTCCAGTTTCCCACCAAACTTGTTGATTTTTCGGCACAATTCCATCACGGCGCGCTCCGTTTTCTTATGTGTCCACGGGTCATGGCTGAAGAAATAGTCCACGGCGTCTTCCAACTGAACGGAAGCGCCGTCAGTCAGATAGAAACGGCTGTTTTTCAGTTTTTGCAATGATGATGCGGGATATAAAACGCAAGGTTCGCTTTCCAGGGAATTTTTTATCACTTCGGCGATTGCCTCCCCGGCAGCAAAAATAATTGCCTTATTGTCCGGATTAAATCCCAGTGTTCCCAGCCCGATGGTGATGACAAGTCTGTTTCTTGAAACTTCAATGCCTCCCAGGTCGGTTGCGCTGACAGCCTGCGACTCAAAATTTGTTTTCTTCAGCCGCGTTGGGGAAAAATG
>CAZVAD010000002.1:5966-16203 GCA_964624645.1 uncultured Mariniphaga sp. | reverse complement strand
TTTATCAGCAGCGCTTTTTCAATATCGAACCCCAGGTCTTCGATATAGTTTTTTATCATAAAATTGTAGAGGCTGTTGTGCTGTGCCGAGCTGATAGGATAGAACTCGCCCATTTGCACGAGGTGAAGGCCGTGCATGTCCGGTTTTTTCAGGTTATCCAGTGCATATTTATTTCTGAATTCAGTGCCTTTCTCATTGTCCCAGTTGTCCAAGATCAGGCGTACAAAATGCAGAAAATACTGCGCTGTTTTTCCGGTTGGCAGGCTTGCCACACCGTTTGGATTTTTGGCAGCCCATTCCAAAAAAGACAATGCGGAAAGCAATCCCAGCTTCGGGAAGCTGTCCACCGTGATATAAGGCATTCGGGTGGTAATCTTCTGAATCTTTGATTCTTTGAAGAAAACCTGTTCCAGTTTTGTGAAATTAAGTTCCATGTCGTTATTAAATTTGTTGATTAAAATTCGCGTTCATTTAAAATGCTTTTTTCCGATGCCAGTTTATCTAATGCATAAGCTGCCACGCCCAGCGTGCCGGCATTCTGTCCAAGCGCTGAAAATTTAATTTCAGTATCGTTGCTGATGTCTCTGTGGCTGAAAATGTTTATTGTTTGCTGGATTGCCGCAGAAATAAACTGGCTGGCCTCCGCAACCCGCCCTCCGATAACAATCAGTTCGGGATTGAAAATCTGAATCAGGTAAACAATTCCTTTTCCAAGCCAGTAGCCGACATCGTTAAAAATGGAAATGGCATACTGGTCGCCTCTGTTTGCAGCGTCAAGAACTACGGCGATGTCAATTTTTCTGGTATCTCCGCCGACCAGCTCCCTGATCAGGGAAGATTTTCCGTTTTGAATTCCTTCTGCCGCAATGCGGGCAATGGCGGTAGCAGAAACAATGGTTTCGAGGCATCCCTGCTTTCCGCAACTGCAAAGAACGCCGTTATCCACGATGGGCAAATGGCCAAACTCACCGGAATAACCTGATTTTCCGGGATAGAGCTTTCCGTTGATGATGATTCCAAGCCCCAGGCCCCAGTCTGCCTGAAGCACCAGAACATTTTGCCTGTTTTTGGCAATTCCAAAATGCTGTTCGGCAAATGCACGGAGTTTGGAGTCGTGGCATATAAAAACAGGACTTCCGAATAATTCCTCCAACTTATCCGATAAATCTTCTGTTTCCGGAAAATAGGTTTTATTGATTTCCTGCTTTTGATTGAACAATCCGGGCAATTCAATGCCCACTGCCAGAATTTTTTCCTTCTCAATGGCTCTTTCGGTTAGAAATTTTTCAAGGTAAACACTGATTTCAGAAAAAATTGAAAAATCGGAATGCATCCTGACCGGAGTGAAGCCGGTTAACCCGATTTGTTTGTTGTTGCTGTCAAAAACTGCAACTATGGTGCGGTTAATATTTACGCTGATTCCCACAACATAAAAACTGTCTTCAATCAAGCCGTAAATATTCGGGCGCCTGCCGCCGCTTGAATCGCCCCTTCCCAAATCCTTCACCAACCCGTCTTCAATCAGTTCAATGAGCAGGCTGTTGACCTTTGGCGTGCTGAGCTGAATAATTCCTGACAATTCTGAATTTGACATTGCCCCGTGGAAAAAAAAGGTGCGCAGAATCTGTTTTTTTTGCTGAACCTTCTTTTGCTCCACCCCAAAGCTCTGAATTCCTGTATTTTTGAAAAGCCTCTCCATTGTCTGATTTCTATAACAAATATCGCATTAAATTCTCAAAGCTCCAGGCAACTTCTGAAAATATTTCAAAAGCGTATGCTTATATTTGTAAAATTAACAATTGCACTTCATTTAAAGACAATTAACCGCGGAATTATTGTAAGTTGATGAAAAAGTATGAACTTTATATGCAAATTTTAAACTTTACTAAAAATGCGCTTTAACGTATTTTTTCTTTATCTGATTTTTATGTTTCCGGGACTGCTTTTGCAGGGGCAGACCAGAAAAATTATCCATATTCCCGACATTCCCGGATTTCGCACGCTGAAATGTGATTTTCACACCCACACCGTCTTTTCAGACGGAACCGTCTGGCCGACTGTGCGGGTTCAGGAAGCCTGGCAGGAGGGGCTGGACGCTGTTTCCATCACCGATCATATCGAGTACAGGCCCCACTCCAAGGATGTGGCTGCCGACCATAACCGCTCCTATGAAATTGCAGAACCTCTGGCAAAAACCTTGGGCATTCTGCTGATACGCGGGGCGGAAATTACCCGCCCCATGCCTCCCGGCCATCTGAATGCGCTGTTCATCCGGAATGCCAATTTGCTGGAGCGCGATGATGTTTTTGAGGCGGTAAAGGAAGCCCGGAATCAGGGAGCGTTCATTCTGTGGAATCATCCGGGGTGGAAGGTGCAGCAACCCGACTCCACCTTGTGGTGGGACGAGCACACCCGGTTGCTCCAGAGTGATCTGATGCACGGAATTGAAGTGTTCAACTCCAATGAATTTTACCCGGAGGCGGTTGACTGGGCACGCGATAAAAAGCTGAGCATGTTTGCAAACACCGATATTCATGAGCCGGCGGCAATGGCTTATGACCTTTCCAAAACCCACCGCCCGATGACGCTTGTTTTTGCACGAAGCCGCACCGAGGGCGGAATCCGTGAAGCGCTTTTCAGTCGCCGGACGGCGGCATATTTTAACAATACCTTGGCGGGAAGAGCCAAC
The DNA here is from genome assembly GCA_964624645.1 of uncultured Mariniphaga sp. Classification (GTDB taxonomy): domain Bacteria; phylum Bacteroidota; class Bacteroidia; order Bacteroidales; family Prolixibacteraceae; genus Mariniphaga. Next base: position 13,514 of record CAZVAD010000002.1, on the reverse strand, counting down.
CTGCTGGAGCCGTTGTTCTTTTCTTCTCTGAAAATGAATAATCCTGCCGGAAAATTACGTTTCGGGGAATCCAAAAGGGTAACCATCGAAAATAATTCGGACATTGATTATGAACTGGAGCTTGTTCAGCCGGGCATCGGGTTTGACGTGCCTGAGAAAATTACGCTGAAAGCCCACCGGATCACGCCTCTGGAGTTCACCGGCAACTCGGAGCAGGTGAGCGGAATGAGCGAACTGAAAGCCTATTACCGGGTGATGAACCTGTTAGTCAGCTCAGAAGACCATCTGATAATCACTTTCACATTTTCAAATAACTGATGCCCTTTTCAGCAGAACAATTCCATTGATTTTTCAAAATCTGTATTCATAAAATGTTGCAAACCATCATCAAAAACAGCGAAATTTCACCCGGCGTTTTTCTCCTGACGTTTCAGCGCCCCTGGGATTTTGAACCGGGACAGGTGGTGAAAATCGGTTATGGCAACGCGCAGCCGCCGAGAATTTACAGTTTGTGCAGCGGAAACCGCGAAACTGAAGCGGCTGTTTTGTATAATATCAAGGAAGACGGTTACCTGACCCCAAAGCTGGCAAAACGTGTTCCGGGAGATAAAATTGATGTTTCGCTTCCCTACGGAAACTTTACGGACAACAGCGCACCGGCCTGGTGGATTGCCACCGGAACAGGCATTGCACCGTTTTACAGCATGTTGCGCTCGGGGCTTTCCCAAAATAAAAAACTGATCCACGGAGCACGTTTTTTAAATCAGTTCTATTTTGAAAATGAAATGGAACATCTGCTGGGAAAAAACTATATCCGCTGCTGCTCACGGGAAAACGGCAGGGATATTTTTCACGGCAGGGTATCCGGTTATCTGGCTGCGCTTGAAAACCTTCCTGCAGTGAACTACTACCTGTGCGGCAAAGCGCTGATGGTTGTGGAAGTGCGCGACTTGCTCATTTCAAGGGGAATACCCTTTGAAAACATCTTTTCAGAAATTTATTTTTAAAAGCTATGAGATCAATATATCTTTTTGTTTTTGCATTTTCCGTTGTTGCACTGTCGTTCTGCACACAAGCTGAAAAGGAATCCGGTGAAAAAACGGATGTTATCATTGAAAACGAACAGTTCCGGTTGGTTGTCGGCAGTGATGCCGTCAGCAAAAGCCTGGTTCTGAAATCAACCGGGGAAGAGTGCCTGATGCCGGGAGAAAATATCGCCCTGTTTTCCATCACGCAGGAGAGGCCCTACCACAATGAAATAAAACTGGGGCATCCCAATAAAAAGACAATTTTTCAGGCAGATACCATTTTCCGGGAAGGCGACCGGCTCATCGTCGGGTTTGAGCTGATTCCCTATAAAGCGGTTTTCAAAGTGGAGGAAACGGCTGCCTATGTCCGGTTCAGCCTCGAAGATTTTCTGACTGACGGCATCTATCCGGCCTATCTGAAAATTACGCCGCCGCCGGCAACTGAAGTATGCCTTTTGCAACTTCCTGTCCGTGACCGGCAGAACTTTGGTGAATGGCTCAATGTGAGCTGGGATGAAAAAGCAGCTGTAAACGTTTTGGGAACAGACGAATACGCTTATATCGACTTTGAAAAACGAAACGGCTACCGGATTCTGAAAGCAAGTGCAATCAAGGAGATCAGGTTTATGGGAACAGGGGCTGCCCTGATTGCCGGCGAACCCGGAAAACTGCTGGATAATATTGCACAGCTTGAAGAGGATTTTGACTTGCCCAAAGGAGTGGAAAGCCGCCGCAGCAATATGATTAACGCATCCTACTACTGGACAGCCAATGCCAATCCGGGGAACATTGACGAACATATCAGGTATGCCAAGATGGGCGGATTCCGCACAATGAGCATCTACTACCCCAGTTTTGAAGGCGGCGGCGGTTACAGCATCATCGGGAATTATGAAATTGACCGGAATCTTTTTCCGAACGGAAAAGAAGACCTGAAAAAGATGCTTGACAAAATTAAAGCTGCCGGGATTGCTCCGGGAGTTCATTTTCTGCATTCCCACATCGGAAGAAAAAGCCAATATGTAACCCCTGTCCCCGACCACCGGCTCAATCTCACAAGAACGTTCAACTTGTCCAGAGACCTGGGAAAAAATGACGATGAGGTATATGTGGAACAAAACCCCGAAGGCACGGTGATGGCGGATGGCTGCCGGGTTATCCGTGCAGGGACGGAGCTTATCTCCTACGAAGGATACACCACTGAACCGCCCTACAAATTTACCGGCTGTGTGCGGGGAATTGACAACACCACGATTAACGCCCTGCCGGCAGGGCATTTTGCCGGCATTCTGGATGTGAGCGAATTTGGCGCCACCAGCGTTTATATTGACCAGCGAACCAGCCTTCAGGATGAAATTGCCGAAAAAATCGCAAATATTTACGATGCAGGATTTCAGTTTATCTATTTTGACGGCTCGGAAGGGGTGAATCCGCCTTTCGGCATCAATGTGGCTCTGGCACAATACCGGGTTTTCAAGCGCCTGAAACCCGCTCCGCTTTTTGCCGAAGGCGCTGCAAAAACCCATTTCAGCTGGCACATGCTGAGCGGCGGAAATGCCTTTGATGTTTTTCAGCCCGAAGAACTGAAGGAGCAGACCCGGAAATGGCCTGCGGAGGAAGCTCCCCGGATGCAGCAGGATTTCACCCGGATAAACTTCGGCTGGCTGGGATACCGGATTCCTGACGAAACCACTGTCGGCACCCAGCCGGACATGCTCGAATATGTTACAAGCAGGGCAGCCGCCTGGGATTGCCCTGTTTCCATCCATGCCAACCTGCACACCTTCGGCATCCACCCGCGGACAGCGGATAATCTTGAAGTTTTCCGAAGATGGGAAGAGGTGAGGAAAAATAACTGGCTGACCGCTGAACAGAAAGAGATGCTGAAAGACCTTGAGCAGGAGCATATCCTGCTGATGGACGAAGAGGGGAGCTTTGAGCTTCAGTCCTGCGAACAGATTGAGAATGTGGCCGGTAACAGCAGGGAGGTGCGGGCATTCGTTTTTCAGCGGAAAGGGGATTTTTATGTGGTTTACTGGCACATTTCAGGGGATAGGAAGCTGAAACTGCCGTTCAGCAAATCTTCCGTACAATTGTTTGCAGCATTGGGCGCCGAGGAAGAAATTCAAGGAAAAGAAAGCGATTTCATTGTGGTTCCCGTCAGCGACCGCCGTTACCTGAAAGTGAAAAACAGTTCAAAAGAAAGGGTTATTTCTGCTTTTGCAGAGGCTGAAATATCGGAGGAATAGTCCGGCGAAAAAATTTCACCTGACCCTTTCATAGATATACAACTCATGCAGCTCTTCGGAATAGCCTTCATAAAGGCCTTTCACCATGCCAAGCACAATGCGTGAACCCCGGTTCATCAGAACCAACAAATCGTCATTTACAGGGTCAACACTCAGCCCCTCAATTTCGCCTGCGCGGATGAACTCTTTCATTTCCTTGTAATGCCTGACATAGGCAGCAGTTTTGCCGGGGTCAGAAACATCGGCAATGTAAAGGTTGTCTGTTTCGTGCAAATCTGCATCGCCGTCATCTGCCGAAATCAAAATTTTTCCATCGGCATAAAACAGCCCCTGCTGGTATTGCGGCACCGGGCGCAAATGCACTTTCCCGTGATATTTTCCGGTGGTCAGGTCGTATCTGTAAATATAGGTTCCGTTGACCCAGTCGGCCATCCATGCCATGTTGCGCACCCGGTCAATGGCAATTCCGCAAACTTCCGACTGCCCCGACGAAGGTTCAAAATCCAGCGATTCTTCAAATTCCAGTGTCTCAGCATCGTAAGTAGCAATCTGGATGTCTTTTCCCACCCCGTCAACGAACCATTCAATTCCGGCATACAACCTGCCGTTGTGAATATCTATATCGCCAAAATGATTCGCCGCTTTGGCCAATCCTTTAAACGGATTTTCATTTTTGGCAAGCAGATTCCCCTCTTTGTCATATTTGTAAAGCGCCGTGCTGCCCGACACATAATAATGGTTTTCATCCACAGCAATGCCCTGTCTTCCGGCAACGGGAAGGATTTTTTTCAGCCGGTAATGCGCTCCGTGCGGAGCAAGGGACTGGGCGCCGGCGCACAAGGGAAAAAGCAGCGCTGCTATTGCAACGGTAACGAATAAATTTCTCATATGTGAATCTCAGGTTTTTGCGTTTTCAATTTTTCGGCATGTTCATGTTCATCTTTCTGAAGAACGATGGAGATGGTCTTTTGTAAAAAGATATTGTTGGCAATCGAAATTTTTTCCTGACCGGAAGTTTTGATGTGCACAAAAAATAATGTGATGTCGTTTATGATGCCTTCAATAACAAAATCCTTTTCCAATATTTTGATGTGATCCCCGATTTTCAGCGGATGATTGAAAAACAGGATAAGTCCGGCGGTGATGTTTGACAGCACCGACCATTGCGCCACAAAGGCGATTCCCAGAATGGCCATTATCGATGAGATGAAGACAGCAATCTGGGATTGCTTCACACCCCAGATTCCCGAAATGAAAACAACGGCAGTCAGGGTCAGTAAAAAATTGATGGCACGGATTATCAATTTTTGGCGCTGAGAGGAAAACTTCAGCTTCTTTAAAAAGTTCTTCACTCCTCTTTTGGTGAAAAAGTTGGCGGCAATCAATGCAATGATCACTATCGAAGTCTGAATGATTCTGATTGTCTGAATATCCATATCAAAAAATATTAAGAAAATACAAAACTAATCACTTTTTGCCATCCGGCGGTCAGACCACCCCCGGCAGGCTGATTCCCTTAATTTTCCGGTACAGGTCAAGGGCAAAAATATCGGTCATTCCCGAAATAAAATCCACAGCCGACTGAATTTTATGGTAAATATCTTCACTTTGGGGTTTGTATTGTTCCGGCAGCAGCGACAAAATTTTCCGGTTGTATTGATTATCCGGTTCAACCACCGCCCCGACAAATTCTTCCAGCAATGTGCCGATAATCCGGAAACCGGCAATTTCAATCTCCACCACGGAGCGGTGCGCATAAACTTCATCAAAGGAAACCCGTTTTACCCGTTTCATTGCCGCTGCCTGCGGGTCTTTCAGCGAAGCAATCAGGCTGCCTTTGAAATTTCCGTCCAGAATTGCTTCGTAATTATTGCGGAACACCTGAAAGCTTTCATAAATCAGCTTCCCGATAACCCCGGCGCGCAAATAGCTGATTTGCTCATTCCTGTCGGAAACCCGCTGCAAGGTGTCCCCGATACTTTTCAATGATTTTTTGTCTTCGGAAGGATCATAAAAATTCAAAAAAAGCTCCTTCACCCGGTCATACGACAATATATTCAGCTTGTAGGCATCTTCAATGTCCATAATCTGGTAGCAGATATCATCAGCGGCTTCCACGAGATAAACCAGGGGATAGCGGGCAAAAGCGAGGTGTTCTCTGTTTTTCCGGGGAATTTGCAATTCAGTGGCAATTTCTTGGAAATTCTCTTTTTCAGACTGAAAAAAACCAAACTTCTGGCCGGTTGAGAGGGAAGATTCATACGGATATTTAACGATACTTGCCAGGGTGGGGAAAGTGAGGGCAAATCCACCCCGGCGTTTTCCGGTGAACTGATGGGTGAGAATCCGGAAAGCATTGGCATTCCCGTCAAAACGGATAAAATCATTCCACTGCTGCGGGGAGAGCTTTCCCTGAAACTCTTTGCCGGCATTATTCTGAAAAAAAGCGGAAATTGCCGATTCCCCCGAATGTCCGAAAGGCGGGTTTCCCATGTCGTGGGCAAGGCAGGCTGTGGAAACAATCGTGCCGATTTCCTGTGCCAGCGGATTTTCCGGGTTTTCCGAAGCCGCCTTTTCGGCGGCAAGATTTCCGAGCGATCGTCCCACGCTTGCCACTTCAAGGCTGTGTGTGAGCCGGTTATGCACAAAAATGTGTTCCGGAAGCGGAAAAACCTGGGTTTTGTTTTGCATCCGGCGAAAAGGGGACGAAAAAATGATGCGGTCATAATCGCGCTGAAACTGCGTGCGGTCATCGGTCTGCTGTCCGGGTCTCCCTTTGTCCATGCCCAACCGCCGGGTGGTGAGTAATTTGTTCCAATGCATCGCTACAATGTGTAAGTTGAATATTTTTTAACTTCCTGCGCCAGTTCACGGGCACGAAAACCGGAACATTCATCAAGCTTTTTCCAGAACCGTTCGCTGTGGTCCTTTATTTCTGTATGCACCAGCTCATGCAGCAGGATATAATCGATCAGTTCATCGGGAAGTTTCATCATCTGCAGGTTCAGGCTGATGTTGTTGGCGGAGGAACAGCTTCCCCAGTTTCGTCTGTTGTTCCGGATGGTAACCTTGTTGTAGCGGAAACCATGCTGACTGGCAATCGCTTTCAGCCGTTCCGGCAAAAGAAGATGCGCTTCCACCCGGTAAACCCTTTCCAGAATATCTTCCAAAGCCCGGCGCCCGGCTTCGGAGCCAAAATCCGGATGAAAAATCCTGAGCCTTTTTTCCATCACATCAATTTTATAATCAGCCCCCGAATGCAATTCCAGGTGATGCATTTTTGTTTTTATCTCATCTCCCGCCTTGTATTCCTTTCTTTTCATCAGGGATTTGTGTTGCTTTTCCCTGATCCATGGTTCACTTTCGGATAAAAATTTCAAAACTTGTTTTTCCGTAGCGGAAAAAGGAAAAGAAATCAGAACGGAATTGTCGGGTTTAACACTAATTTTTATATTTTTAGAACGCCTGTTGCGGAAAAAAGTTACCGCTCCGATGCTTTTAAAATAAACTACTTTGCTTGCCATGCGTTTAATAAATGAACCAAAGATACCACATTATGGAACAGAACAAAAAAATAGAAGTTTTCACTAATCTGACGAAGCTCGTCACCATCATTCCGGTAGAAGAAAAAGTACTGGAAAACAGCCTGGTTTTTGAGGCGATGGACCAGTTTCCGGGCTATTATCACGAAACTCCCACCAAACCGCATCCGATATATCTGTATCTGGTGCTTGACAAGCAATATCCGCTGGAAGAGGTTTTGCGGGCAACGCTTAACATTGAAAAGGAGTATAACTGGAATTTCGACGGGGGAAAGGGATACATCAATCTGGGGTCTCAGCTGCTTAATGTTATCCGCCTTCGCCATCTGTCAGAAATTGACATGGTGGTAAAAATCCAGGAAGCATACAAAAAGCAGAATATTCATTTTCTGATGGATAAAAAAATCAGGGGAAAACTGGAAGCTGAAGTGAAGATTGTAAAATTCATGGAGCTTGAAAAATTGGCCGAAGGGATTTATGTGGAGGAAAAGGATGAATGTTTCGGCTATATCGAAATTTCCAAATACCTTAAGCCGTCAGCGTTTGTCAAGGTAACCATGGATGTGAAATACAACTGGGAGGGGCATGAATTTGACGCCGCATCCGGGTCATTTTTCAAAGACGGAAAGCTCACCGAATTTGTGCGCATCCACTCCAGCCAGTCCGATGTGGAGTATCTGAGCCAGATCAGAAAACTTTATTTGGAAAAAATCAGATAGCCGGGTTTCC
>CAZVAD010000002.1:0-5866 GCA_964624645.1 uncultured Mariniphaga sp. | reverse complement strand
CAAAACAGCCCACAGCGGCCAGATTTTTATGGCAAAAAGTACGATATCCACCAGTCCGAACCACCCTTTGGACAGCGACTGCTTCAGCCGCTCCCAAAATTTATCCTGCTTTTCGGGATTGTATTTGAAATCATGCCGTTGGGAGATTGTCAAATTGAGCGTGCTGAAACTCACCTGATTGCTTAAATACTTGAGCCTTCCGGTTGTGCTTTCTATCTCTTCTTCCAGCGCCCGGATTCTCTCCTGAATATCTAAAATTTCCTTGACGGTTTTTGCCTGTTTCAGTAAATCGGTATAACGGCTCAGGTAATTTCTCTTGTTTTCGAGCCGGGTCTCCAGATCAATAAACTGGTCGGTAACATCGCGGGCATCAATTTCCTGATATAAAACCTCGCCTTTCCCGGTTCTGACCGCAGCAATGAAAGAATCAAAATTTTCAGCAGGTATTCTGATTTTCAGGGAATAGGAAGATTCCCATTCGCTGTTGTTGAAATTCTCGTTGGCATAATAGGCTTTGTAAATACCCAGCAAAGTGTCAATTTCCGATTTCGTTTTTTCGAGTTCAGTAACCCGGATGCCCATTCGTCCGTCCTTGATGATTTTTTTGCTGACAACTTCCTGTTCAACAGGCATCTCCTCCTGTTGCGGCGGAAGTGCTGCGCTCCTTTGCACCGCCATCGGAGCCATTGCCATCCGGTTTTCAACGCCTGAAATTTCAACCGGTTCGTCAGTAGCGGTTTTCTGATTGCACGATGAAATCAGAAAAACCAAAAGCAGAATTTGAATGATTTTTTTCATGATTCTTGATTTTTAGTGAATATTTTAATTAACCTGCCAGTATAACATACTTCCTCTCATCTCCAGATAATCAAAGTCATGTTTCCGGTAGATGAAATTGATGGGGAAAAGTTGGTAAAACCTGACATTTTCACCGTTGATGCTGGCGGGTTGCCAGTCGCCCTGCAAAGTGAAAAAAGCCTGAAGCGCCAGATTATTCAACTCATTTCCTATTCCTTTTTCGATGCGCACACCTTCAATTTTCCCGGTTTCCATTACCACAAAACCAACCACAATGCGACCTTCCAGTTGTGAAAGGTCAATGCCCGAATCCCTGAATGTTTTCAGCACATGGCTGTGCAATTCCTGCATTCCCGGCAGGAAGCGGGGTTCTCTTTCCACGGAATAAAAAATATTGTCAATATATTTTTCGCCGTCTGGCTTCAGGTTCCGGTTTGAAATCAGTTCGTTGTTTTCATAAACTGAAACGGACTTGATATTTCCATTGGAATAATATTCTGTGAGCTCGCCATGAAAAGTAAGCGGTATTTTTGACAATGATGTTCCCGTACGTTTCAGCTTGTCGTCCTGCAAATCTGTGAAATGAAATGTGCCGTCAGGTTGCAAAACAAACTCCCGGGTAATCTGCTCTGAAAAGTCCTTCCCTTTCACCCGGATATCATACAGGTCCGCCTTTTTGCGGGAAATCTTTTCAGTGTAATTTATAGCCCATTCGTCATTTTCCAAATGTTTCCCGGTAATGATCTTTATGCGCTTCTTATTTTTGTATTTGATGATTTTTCTCAAAACCGGATGACTCGTGTCTGTCATTTTTCCGTTCACACCATAATATATCACCGTATCGTTTTGTGCTGAAAGCCAAAACGGAAGTACCACTAACAATATGGTTGCAAGATGTTTCATGCGGTTAAGTTAAGAAGAAAATTCAAAACTTCAATTCCATCTGTTCATTCAGCAAACGAAAAGACAAGCGGTGATATTTTGTGATGCCGGACTCTGCAATGGCCTGCCGGTGCTTTTTTGTGGGATAACCTTTGTTGCTTTTCCAGCCATACTGTGGAAATTCGTCATGGATTTTCTCCATGAACTCATCGCGCCAGGTTTTTGCCAAAACCGATGCTGCGGCAATCGGGTAGAAGCGCGCATCGCCCTTCACGAAACAGGTGAACGGAATATTGCTTTGCGGGCGAAAGCGGTTCCCGTCAATCAGCAGATGCTCCGGTTTTATGGTGAGCTTTTCCACCGCCCGGTTCATGGCTAAAAATGAGGCGTTCAGAATGTTTACCTTGTCAATTTCCCGGTTGGAGACCATTTCCACCGCCCACGCCAGGGCTTTCTCCTCAATCAGTAAGCGCAGGCTTTTCCGTTGTTTTTCGGTGAGTTTTTTGGAGTCGTTCAGAATTCCGTAATCGAAATCGGGCGGTAGAATTACCGCCGCAGCCACCACCGGCCCCGCCAGACAACCCCGCCCGGCTTCATCGCAGCCGGCTTCAAGTTTGTCCTTATGGTAGCCGGATAAAAGCATGGAAGCTGTTTTTGGGGTTGCCGTGAATTTCATCGCTGGCTTTCTCTGATGTTGAACGAATCCTTGGTTGAAATGCCCTGCCTCCTTAGTTTTCTGATTTCCCATGGCGCCTTCGGGTTTTTATCCACCCATAAACCTTTTCGCAGTTTTCTGGCTTCAAGCTCCAGATTGGCGAGCGCCGTGTCGGAATTGTAGTATTTATAGTGCCATGCCAGCCCCGCCTTTAGCATTTCCGCTCCCAGCTCCTTGCCGTCATCAAGGTAGGTGAACCCCAGGGTTCTGCCATAAATATCCTTTCCCGTTACATCCAAAGTAACCTGTTTGCCAAAGCAAAGCTCCGACAGATACCTTTTGGAAACCTGATAGAACGGCATACCTCTTTCGGGAGCGTCAATCCCCTCCATTCTCACCCTGATTTTCTCATTTCCAATCAGTATATCATAAGTGTCGCCATCCAGCACGGCTACAACTTTGCCGGAAACGGAACTTTCATTTTGCTCTGAAATGGTTTTGCCGCTTTTGGAAACGCAGGAAAAGCTGACTATTAAGAAGGTAAGCAGAAAGTAAAAAGTTGTTTTTTTCATTGTTTTTAAAATACTGTATCAAATTTTGTTTGGCTGAAAAGTCTGACAAATTTCAAAAATTACAAAATAAGTATATTCTAAACATTTTATCCTTAGATTTACACTTCATATTTCTAAAAAACTAAAAATGAAAAAGATTATCTTTGGGATTGCGCTTGCTGCGTTGTTTTCCTGCACACAAACGCCACGGCAGCCGGAACCGGTGAATGAGAATACCTTTACCGGACATGTTGATGGCAAGCAGATTAAGCTATTTACGCTGAAAAACAGCCACGGACTTGTGGTTCAGATCACCAATTTCGGTGGGCGGGTTGTCAGCTTGTGGGTGCCGGATAAAGACGGAAATTTTGACGATATCGTTACCGGTTATGAAAACCTTGCCGGCTACCTGAGTTCCAATGAAATTTATTACGGCGCACTGATTGGCCGTTACGGGAACCGTATCGCCCGCGGAGCATTCACGCTGAATGACACCGTTTATACACTGGTGCGAAACAACGGCGAAAATCACCTGCACGGCGGCGCCAAAGGATTTAACGATGTGGCATGGGATGCGGAGCAGACGGACGGACAGACCCTGGCGCTCACCTACCTTTCGCCACACATGGAAGAGGGATATCCCGGCAACCTGAGCGTGAAGGTGCAGTATCAACTCACAGATAATGATGAACTTAAAATTGAATACCGGGCGTCTGCCGACCGCCCGACACCGGTGAATCTGACACACCACTCGTTTTTCAACCTGAAAGGCGCCGGAAACGGAACCATCAATGACCATTTTCTGCAAATCAACGCCAATTCCTACACTCCTGTGGACGACGGACTGATTCCGACCGGGGAAATCGCCCCGGTGGAAGGCACTCCCATGGATTTCCGTAAGCCGACAGCCATCGGGGAGCGGGTAAACAGCGATTTTGAACAGTTGAAATTTGGCAACGGCTATGACCACAACTGGGTGTTGCAGCCTGCCACCAACGGACTGAACTTCGCGGCAAGAGTTACCGAACCTGTTTCGGGGCGTATTCTGGAAGTTTACACCAATGAACCGGGATTGCAGTTCTATGGCGGGAATTTCCTTGATGGCAGCGATACCGGAAAATACGGGAAACCCTATGAATTCCGTTCATCATTCTGCCTCGAAACCCAGCACTTTCCCGACAGCCCGAACCAGCCGGATTTCCCGTCAACCCTTCTTCATCCGGGGGAGTCGTACCATTCGGTTTGTGTGTATAAGTTCGGGGTTGAAAAGTGAGATTGAGCGGTTAGAAATATTGTATCTGAGTCAATTGGGCTTTCTTTTTTTGCTTTTCATACTTGAAATAAAAATTATTTCTTTATTTTTGCTTTAAAATATCCTGATAAATTAAAGTAGCGCTTTAAAATATCCTGATAAATTAAAGTGGGAGCTATGTTTTATAAACGAAAATTGGAGCTCAGAAACTCAGAAAATGAAAGCTTATTTTTATGGGGAGCACGGCAAACCGGGAAAAGTACGCTGCTGAAATCGCTTTTCCCCGATTCCTTATGGTTTGACCTGCTGCTCACTGATGTTTTTGAACAGTTGCACAGAAATCCTTCCCAACTGAGGGAAATTATCCTGGCCAGCCAGATCAAAGGCCCTGTGGTCATTGATGAGATTCAGAAACTTCCTGTATTGTTGGACGAAGTTCACTGGCTCATTGAAAATAAAAATATCCGGTTTGTTTTGAGCGGCTCCAGCCCGAGGAAAATAATCCGTTCACAGGCAAATCTTTTGGGAGGCAGGGCGCTCCGGTTTGAGCTTTTTCCTTTGGTCAGTGATGAAATACCCGATTTTGATATTATTCGTGCGTTAAACAACGGATTACTTCCAAGGCATTATATGATTGAAAATGCCGGCGAAAGGATTTCGGCCTATGTTGGAAATTATCTGAGAGAAGAAATTATGGCTGAAGCGCGTGTCCGTAATATTTCTTCTTTTTCCCGTTTTTTAGAAGTGGCTGCATTTTCAAACGGAGAGATGGTGAATTACACCAACATTGCATCAGAAACCGGGGTGAGTTCGCCTACCGTAAAGGAATATTTTCAAATATTGGAGGACACATTAACCGCCCGTTATCTTCCTTCCTTTCAGAAAAAACCCAAGCGCAGGGTGATTCTGGCGCCAAAATTTTATTATTTCGATATCGGAATAGTCAATCATTTGCTCAGAAGAGGAAGGATTGAGAAGGGGAGTGAAGTTTTCGGAAACGCTTTTGAACATTTCATTTATCAGGAAATTTACGCACACAGCCGCTATTCCGGGATTCGCTATCCGATTTTTTACTGGCGTACTACATCGCAGATTGAAGTGGATTTCATTTTGGGTGACCATGAAGTCGCTATTGAGGTGAAATCAACTGCAAATGCCACTCCGCGCCATGCAAAAGGGTTACACTATTTTTCGGAAGAATATGCGGTGAAACAACAAATTCTGGTAACGAACGATCTTTTTCCCCGCCAAATGGGAGAGGTTTTGGTGTTGCCCTGGAAAATTTTTCTTCAAAAACTCTGGGCCGGAGAAATCATAAGTTGATAAAACATTAACATCCCGGCATTAAGTCCGATTTCGTTGCCGGCGCTTGTCTTTTAAAAACATGCGCCTTAAAAAATTCCTATATTTGCATGTTTTTTTAAGGAATGTAGCAGATAAAGAGAGTTTTATGTCAAATAAATTTCAGGAATACAAGCAGTTGGATTTATCTCAGGTCAATGATGAAGTGCTGAAACGCTGGGAAGAAGACGATACTTTTCACAAGAGTATTTCCACGCGCGAGGGAGGGCCTTCATTCGTTTTTTACGAGGGGCCGCCTTCGGCAAACGGAATGCCGGGAATTCACCATGTGATGGCGCGCGCCATCAAGGATATTTTCTGCCGCTACAAAACCATGAAAGGATTCCGGGTGCACCGCAAAGCCGGATGGGATACCCACGGATTGCC
>CAZVAD010000001.1:100354-104103 GCA_964624645.1 uncultured Mariniphaga sp. | reverse complement strand
CATAGCAGTATAGAAAGTGTTCATTTTTTCCTGCCGGATTATCGGGGAATAGTTGTTCGGAAGCTCCACTTCAATCTTTTCCAATGCAGTGTTCCATTGCTCTTCCGCCCGGTTTTTCACTTCGTCGAAATTCCATCCCGGAATCTCGGTTTCCACATTCAGGCGCGCCTGCTCAATGCTCGTGTATGAAATCCCCACCTTCACTTCGATGGTCTCATTTTCGGTGGTGGAATATTCCGCATAGGCGCCGGTGTACAGCCCGGAATCTTCTTTTGAGCCGGGTTTGATATTCTCGTCGCTCCAGGTTCCGGATGCCCGGAACGGCTTGCTGAACTTTGCACAGAAATAGACATTCTTATGCTTGACAAATCCGTGGGAAGCGCGATGCCCGACAATCTCCGTGTCGCTCACAATCTGCACCTCGCTGCCTCTGCGGTAATGCTCACGGATTCCGTGCCCGGCATCAACAATGATGTGCGATGCCTCCGACTGCGGAAAGGTGTAGCGGTGAAATCCGGCCCTTTCGGTTACTGTCAGTTCAGCCCGGATGCCATAATCCTTCAGCCTGACCGTATAATAACCGGGCGAAGCATTTTCCTCACCGTGCGAAAATCTGGAGCGGTACCCTTCATCGGGATTCTCCTTGCTTCCGGGAACAACCTTCACTTCACCCACAGCGGGCATCAGCAAAACATCGCCCCAGTCGCCTGCGCCCATTCCGCTGCGGTGCAAATGGCTGAAGCCAATCAGGGAGTTGTCGCTGTAATGGTAACCCGAGCTCCAGTCCCAGCCTTCAGTGCCTGTATCGGGACTGAGTTGCACCATTCCGCCGGGAAGGGTTGCCCCGGGAAAAGTGTGTCCGTGAAAATCAGTGCCGACAATGGGATTCACAAAATCCGTATAGCGGATGGTTTCCACTTCTTTTTGAGTCTGGCAGGCCATTGCCATAAAAGCAGCAGCCAGCACAATAAGTGTTTTTTTGATTTTTGTTCTCATTTTGATTTTTTATTTATTTCTTAAAGAATTCATGTTCCACCATCAGACAAATAGCGTGATAAACAGGAAGGTGCAACTCCTGAACGTAGGCAGTCCGGGTTTCCGGCACAGGAATCAACACATCGCAGTAATCTTTCATTTTCCCTCCGTGCCGGCCGGTCATCCCAATGGTTTTCAGCCCTTTCGTTTTGGCAACAATCAAAGCATTGATTACGTTCTGAGCATTGCCTGAAGTGCTGAAAGCCAGCAAAATATCTCCCGGATTTCCATACCCCATCACCTGCTGGGCAAAAATCAGGTCGCCGCCCAGATCATTGGAAACGGCAGATATCAAGGCGGTATGCTCAGAAAGTGAGATGGCGGGCAGTCCCTGCTGAAGTTTTTCAGCCAACAAGGTGCCCTGTTCGCCATACGCCTCAGCCATTTTTTGTTTCATTTCCCGGCTCAGCGGACGATTATCTTCAAATCCCTTCATCAGTTCGCCAACCACATGGCCGGCATCCGCACTGCTGCCGCCGTTGCCGCATACCAGCACCTTGCCACCATTTTTATAGGATTCAATCAGCGCTTTTGCCGCTTCGGCAATGCGCTCCCTGAGCGGCGTCAGTTCACCTCTTCTTTCAAGCAATTCTTCCAATATTTTTTCCATTTTCAGTTATCTTTTCAGATTAAAATTTTTCTTCATACAAAGCAACACACAGGGCGGCATAGTCGCCTATGGAATCGCCCAGAAGAGCAGGTTTTATTTCACAAACCTCCAGAGCGGACGGAATTGCTTCCCGGGAGAGAATCCGGTCAGCAACAGGTTTGAAAAGGTTTTCATTGCGGGCGTAAATACTCCCGATGACAATACATTCGGGATTCAGAATATCAATGAGTACCGAAAGTCCGTGGCCTAAATATTCGGCAGAAATACGGATAATTTCCAAAGCGGTTTCATCGCCGTTCTGAGCAGCAATGGCAACTGCTTTCGCATCCAGCGCTTCGAGCTCCTCCGGGGTACAGAATTCAACCTTTTCGCCGCGTTGAATTTTTTCAGAAACAATCGTTTTTGCCAGTTGGGCAATGCCGCCTCCACTGCAAAACCCTTCAAATGAACCGGCTTTTCCAAACCCGACCGGACCATCCTTTGCCAGACGGATATGTCCCACTTCACCACCCAGGTCATTGGTTCCGGCGTACAGCCTGCCGTCAAGAATCAGTCCTGAGCCCATGCCGGTGCCAAAGGTTAGGAATATCATATTCCGGGTTCCCTTGCCGGCTCCCAGAAGCCATTCGGCCAGTGCGGAAGCATTGGCGTCATTCTGAATAGAAACAGGAACATTATATTTTTCGTTGAAAACTTTTACGATGGGAACACTGTCCCAGCCCGGAAGATTTGGCGGAGAGTAGATCATTCCCTTCCGCGAATCCAGCGGGCCGCCGCAACTGATTCCGATGCCGGAAAGCTTTTCCTTCGGAAATTCACCGGAAAGTTCATCAATGTGCACAAAAAACTCATCCACTATTTCCTGCCAGCTTCTTTCAGCTGTGCGGGTATCAAACTGCACCCTCCGGTAAATATTGAATTCGCTATCTCCCACAACAACAGCGCATTTAGTCCCTCCGATGTCAATTCCCAGATAATATTCCGATACTTTTTTTTCCATATTTTTTACCTTTTCTGTTAAACCGTTTTAGCTTTTTGTGAAAAAATTTTATGGCTGGCTTGATTTTCTTTCAATTAATTTTGCTTCCAGAACAACCTTTTTTGTACGGATTTTTCTTCCCTTACTATTAATCTGCTTCAACAGCAGCCTCACCGATTCTTTTCCAATTTCCTTCAGAGGCTGGGCAACCGCCGTAACCGGCGGATTGCTGATCCGGTAGGCATCCGGGTCGTCAAAACTGACAACCGCCACATCGCCGGGAATGGACAAGCCTAAGGAATAGATGCTTTCCAGTCCTAAAATCCCGGCCTTGCTCGTGGTGAAAAACAAGGCATCAGCGCTCTGCTGTCCATTCATGGTCAGCTCCCGGATGGCCGCCTCAAAATCATTTTTCTCATGGGAAAAGGGCAGAATTTTAATCCGGTTTTCATCCACAGCAATGCCGGCATCTTCCAGCGCTTTTTCATAACCGCTCAGCCTCTCCTTCATATTGATCAAGGTGTTGTTCAGGGTTATACAGGCAATTTTCCGGTAGCCTTTTTCTATGAGATGGGTGGTTGCGTTATAAGCAGCCCGAAAATTATCAATCATGATGGTATTTGAATCAATTTCCGGGAAATAGCGGTCAATGAGCACATAGGGCTTTCTGCTTTTCTCCAGGGCATCAATTTGCTCCTCGCTTCCGGCGGGAGGCGAGATAATCAGACCGTCAACCAATCCCTGTTTAAGCATTCCAAGCTGCTGTTTGAAGTTTTCTGCATTTTCATCGGAGCTGCAGAACATCACACGGTATCCGCCGGCAGTAGCTTCGTTCTCGATTTCGCGTCCCAGTTTCCCAAAAAAGGGATTGGCAATGTCGGCAATTATCAATCCGATGGTATTGGTTTTGCCGGTGCGCAATCCTTTGGCTATCTGGTTTGGCTGATAATTCAGCTCTTTCGCCAGGTCTTCCACTTTCTTGCACAACTCTTCGCTGATGCGGTGCTCCCGGCCCTTTCCGTTCAGCACCAGCGACACCAGCGTTTTTGAAACCCCCAACTGCCCCGCAATATCGCTTAAAGAAACTTTTTTCATGTCAACCGCCTACTCCTTCTTATTCTTATT
>CAZVAD010000001.1:93303-100254 GCA_964624645.1 uncultured Mariniphaga sp. | reverse complement strand
ATTTTCAACTTTCAACTTTCAATTTTCAATTAATCCCTAAGCCAGCGCTTTTTTCTTCAGATATAATGAAACCCAAAGAATGTAGAGCAGGCAAAGTCCGATGACAATTATTGCTGCATGAATTGAAAGATAGGTGCTTACAAGTCCGACAAGCGGCGGGACAAAGGCGCCGCCGGAAACGGCCATAATCAGCAATCCTGAAATTTCATTGGAGCGCTCGGGCATTTTTTCCAGTGCTAGGGAAAAAATCACGGGGAACATGCTTCCCGCGCCCAAACCTGTAACAAAAATAAAGGCAAGCGCTGAGTAATAGGTGGGTGCAAAAAGAACCCCGACAATTCCGGCTATTGCAACCAGGGATATCAGCAACAGGAACGGGCGTGATTTTATCCAGTTCAGCACAATGGCTCCGGTCAGGCGCGCAATGGTTTCACCGGCAAAAAACAGACTGATTCCGATAGCGGCTTTTTCAATAGTAATGCCAAATTTTGTCTCTAAAATTATGGCAATATTCGTGTTGATTGCCACTTCGGCGCCAACAAGCAGAAAAATGGAAAGCGCCATAAACAGTACAAAGCGATTTTTTAGCAATCCCAGGCAAGAGCTGAACGAAGCGGGTTTCCTTTCGGGCTTTGACTCTTCAATTGGCGTGGAAGCCAGCCACAAAGCCACTGCTATTGAGCTGATCCCATAAATCACAAACACCAGTTTCCAGTCGCCGAAACGCACTGCCAGAAAAGTGGCAATCAGCGGCCCGGCAAAGGAGATGATCGCTTTCAGAAACTGCCCCGTACTTAAAAAGCTGGCCAGTTTTTCGCCGGGCGAAACATCCTGCAAAAGCGGATTGGATGAAACCTGAATCAGCGTATTCCCAATTCCAAGCAGCAGAAAAGAGGCAAACATCATCCCGAAAGAGTAGTGCAAAAACGGCAATCCCAAACCAATTGCCTGAATAACCATACCGGCATTCAGCATATTGCGCTTGCCCACTTTATCCTGAATCACCCCGGCAGGAACCGATAAAATAAAAAACCAGAGTAAAACCATCATCGGCAGGAACTGAACCACAAAGTTACTCAGCTCAAAATCCTGCTTGATATAGCTCGTTGCCACTCCGATAATATCTACAAACCCCATTACCATAAATGAGAGAAGAACAGGAAGCAATCTGCTCCACCTGACTTGTTGTGCTGTCATATTCTAAAAATTAAGTTGATAAATTGTCCTATAAATAATTCATTTATTTTGCAAATAAGGCAAATTTTTTCAAACATCTGTTTTCACCCCCTAAACCGGAAACCGGTCATGCGCACCGGGCAATCCCTGATGGATTGAGATGGAAATGAGCGCCAGCAAAACGATAAAAACAAGAATGCCTGCCACCCACCATCTGTATTTTGCAAAATTCAGCTGCTGAACCGTACAGGTTCCGGCAAAAGGGAATGCTGATTTTCGCAACAATAGAAAAATTACAATAAAATTCGCCACATAGAGCTGATGCGTCAGCAAAAACTGTCCGTGCAACGCACCGGTTTTCAGATAGCTCAAAAGGATATACAGCCCGAAAAATCCGGCAAAGAACAGTTTCAGTGGCTTTTCACCCTCTTTTTGTTTTCTGAATAAAAACCACACATAAAGGATAAACGCTGCAACGGCAATGGCAGCAACCCAATGGGTGAGTTCAGCCACCTGCTCCGCATTTTGAATCGTGGGCCAACTTTTAGCAAGTTTCTCTGAACCAAGCGATTCCCGAAATACAATGAACGGAATAAATGCTGCCAGGAAAAATAGCGCCGTCCGGATTTCCCATGGTTTGGATTCGTGTGGAGTTTCCTGCCATTCGGAGGTAAACACAGCATATGCCAGCGAAGTCCCGCCAAAAAAGCCGATGCTGTATTCCATCACATTCCAGAAATTGAAAGGAATTTGCAACGTGGTTCCCACGGTCTGTAAAAAATTTCCGAAGGCAAAGCCAAATCCGGCTCCCAAAGTTGTAATCAGCGCAATGCGCAAAGATATACGGTGATTATTCCTGGCCATGTACCAAAGCATGGCAACTGCGGCTCCCAGGGAAATTGCCCAGTGTTCGGCGCGGGGCGGCGTCATAAAAACTCCAATCTGCTTCACCAGAAAACTGTAAAAAATGATTCCGCCGGCGACCATCTGAACAATCAGGTTTTCCCATTTCACTCTGTTGTTTTTTGCAGACTCCAGACTCAGCCCGGTCAATCCGCCGCCAATCATGCCAAACAATCCGCCGATTACAAACAGCATCAGC
This sequence comes from uncultured Mariniphaga sp., assembly GCA_964624645.1. Lineage (GTDB taxonomy): Bacteria > Bacteroidota > Bacteroidia > Bacteroidales > Prolixibacteraceae > Mariniphaga. Next base: position 97,976 of record CAZVAD010000001.1, on the reverse strand, counting down.
AGCCCGTAAAGTGCATTGGGAAAATTATCTGCCCGGCAGTAGCCAACAACCAGTCCATAGCTGATCATTCCGGTCATTCCCCATCCGATTGCCGAAGCAAAAGCAATGGGAAAAATTTTGTTCAGCCACTCTTTTCGTCCGGAGACAAGAACCAACGCCAAAGCGCCGATTCCGCCGGCCCAGGCGGCTCCCTGCTCATGGCCGAACTGCCCCCTCACCGCCCACGCGGTGGCCAGCGTCATTCCAACAATCAGTATTCCGGTTAATGTTGATTTTTTCATTGCTTCATTTTAATTTCAGTTTTAACGACTAAATTTTTCTTCCGGTTAAACCATTACCTAAACTTATTTTTTCCACTGCCGGTTTTTTTGATGGAAAACTGATCAAACAGGCTGCCATCGCCGGCATAGGACTCATATTTCAGTTTATTGTTATCAATGGTGATAATCTGATAAAGCTGCTTGTGCTGCCCGGAATGTTCCATCCACTCCTTGTCTCCCACCTCACTCAGTTTTGGCCCGCTCACCGAAACGACATACATCACCTGATGCTTTTCCTGCGGATTGTCCGATGCTCTGCCCCGGCCATAGGAATGATCGTGTCCGGTCAGCACCAGATCCACTTTGTATTTTTCAATAATCGGTTGGAAATGATCGCGGATATGCTTATTGTCCCGACTCTGTTTGGGGGAATAAAACGGCAGGTGTGTGGTCAGAATGACCCATTTTTTGGTATTGGACTCCAGTACCGAAGTAAGCCATGCCTTCTGTGCTGCCAGCTTGACGCCATCTTCCTTTCGCAGCTCATTATCTGCACCGGAATCAATGGAGATAAACCGGAGATTGTCATAATCAACATAGTAACAGGAACCTTCCACACCTTTTGCACCGTTGGCGGGAAGGGTAAACTGTGCATTCCAGTGGGGATCAAGCACTGCATCCTTGTAGTCGTGGTTTCCGGGAGTCATCAGCTGCGGAATGGTTGCCAGAATGTACGACCCGGCATAAAACCATTCATCCCATTCGATATCACGCCCGGAACGGTTGATCAGATCGCCGGCATAAACCATAAATGCACAGTCGGGCTGATGCCTGTATGCAGCACGGATCACCCTTGACCATTGAGATTTCAAGTCCACCTGCGGATCGCCAAAATAGACAAAAGAAAGTTTTTCTCCTCTTGACGGAACGATATACTCAAACCACTCACTCCAGTGCTCTCCGGCGCCGACGCGGTAAAGATACCTCTGCCCCGCTTCGAGTCCGTTGATTACATACGAATGGTGATTCGACCGGATGGTCGGCTCAACCGAGCCATCCTTATTCGTGAAATTATACTCTTTTGTAATTGTCGTTGCCCGAAATGACTGAACATTTTCATGCTCTACACGGCCCTCCGGGGCGGGCGTCAATTCACAAAAACCTTCGTGAACCGATGTGTCGGTGCGCCAGTTCACAGCCACAGCTGTGTAGGGGTTTTCGACCGGATTAACAATAATCCTGTCCGGAACCGGTGTTGGCGCATTGACTTGTGCCAACAGATTTGTAGCCCATAAAACCATTAACACCACGGGTAACAATACCTTTCTACTTCTCATCATCGTTGTTGATTTACAGTACATTTTATTATTTTTAAAATTAATTTTAATCTTCTTCCCTGTGGAAAAAAGCGCTTCCCGGAATTTCCCGTTCTACTATTCCCGGCCCTTTCCAACTCACAATATTAAATTTTTTCGCACCAAGCTGAAAATATTTTTCCATCACCTTGTATTTTCCTTTTCTCAATGCCACCGTTTTGAATCCTCCGCGCATAAATTCCTTACCATCAATATACAGGACGCATTTATCATTCACTTTAATGGAAAAAGTATAAACCCCGTCGCGGGGAATATCCAGATATCCCGTCCAGACGTAGCCGAAATAATCTTCCCGCCTGCGCTGATCAATGGTCAAATTGGGAAGAATACCCGTCTCAACCGGGTCAAAATTATCCAACTCCTCCGGCTCAAGAATATGCACTTCATAATAGGCATACTTTAATCCGGGTTTAAACTTCCCTTCTTCTTCATGGTTCTTGAAATTTTCAAAATCTATTTTTTTCACATGCGCTGAAACCGGCCGGCTGGGCAGTACTCCTTCTTTAAAGGAAGCAAAACGTATTTCTGTGGTTTTATCAGCAACTATGGGCTGTTCAAACAAGGCAGATCCCTGAGTTGGCCGGGAACCATCGGTTGTATATCGAATCTGGCAATCCTTGTCATCACAGGCAAGGGAAACTTTTGCCGTTTCAATAAAATATTCATCGTCCGTTACGGCGTAGGGCAACTCTGCCGCCGGTTCATATTTCTCAGATGCCGGCCTGTCTGCTATCTGAGCGCCCCAATTTTCATCAGGCTGTGGCCCCATTTCAAATTGCAGTACAGAACCATTCACCAGATCATCATGCGCAAACCACGATTTTGTGAGCAGTTTTCCATTCAGGGAAGCCGATTGAATGTAAATATTTTCCTGCGAAACGTTTTTAGCTTCAATCACGAAGTCCTTCCCGTTTTCAAGATGAATGGTTACTTTATCAAAAATCGGAGTTCCGATAATATATTCCGGCGTTCCCGGACAAACCGGATAAAATCCCATGGCGCTCAGGATATACCATGCCGACATTTGTCCGCAATCTTCATTTCCGCTCAATCCGTCGGGCTGGTCATCATACATGGTATCCAGAATTTCACGCACAATGGCCTGAGTTTTCCACGGTTTTCCTGCATAGTTATACAAATAGGCCATGTGGTGGCTCGGTTCGTTCCCGTGAGCATACTGGCCAATTAATCCGGTGGCATCTATGGCATCTTTATCATGTTCCGACTCTTTAATAAAAAGAGTATCCATCCACGCAATAAACTTTTCATCACCGCCAATCAACGCAATCAGCCCATTTACGTCATGCGGGGCAAACAAACTGTACTGATAGGAATTCCCCTCAACAAAATGTTCGCTTCCTTCAGCCGGGTCAAAAGGGGAAACCCAATTTCGGCCACTGTTTTTGGGACGCATGAAGCCTGTGGAAGCATCATATATATTTCTATAGGATTGTGCCCGGTAAATAAAGTCATTGTAATCTTCCTCCTTATGAAGAAGTTTTGCCATCTGAGCCATGCTCCAGTCATTGTATGCATATTCCATCACCTTTGAAACCGAACCGCCCTCCTTGTCGGAAGGAATAAACCCAAGATTGCTGTAATAAGGGATATTTACCAGTCTCTCTTTCATAGCCTTACAGGCCAATTCAACGTCAAAATCCCGGATACCTTTCACATATCCGTCCAGAATCACCGAATGGGTGTGATAGCCAATCATTACGCCCGTATAATTTCCTGCAAGCTCCCACTGTGGCAGTTTTCCGCCCACATTATACATCTGAAGGAAAGTTTTGATAAATTCCTGATAGCGCACAGGATCAATTATCGAATAAAGCGGTAAATGCGCCCGGAAGGTATCCCACAGGGAAAAAACCGTATAATTTGTGAATCCCTCTGCTTTATGCACCTGATGATCAACCCCGCGGTATCTTTTGTCCACATCTTCAAAAATATTGGGAGCAATGGCAGTATGGTAAAGTCCTGTGTAAAAAATACGCCGCTGCTTTTCTGTTCCGCCTTCCACCTCAATTTTTGACAATAAAGCGTTCCATTCATCTCTTGCATGCTCTGCAACCTTATCAAAATTCCAGTCCCTGTTTTCTGCTTCCAGATTTTTCCGGGCGCCGTCAACATCCACTGCCGAAATACCAACTTTCACCAAAATCTGTTCATCCTCTTTGGTATCAAACTGAAAGAACGCCCGGATATTCTGCCCCTCCGCCTGGCGGATACCATCAACCAATGTGTCATTCAAAGCTATGCCATACGTTTTGAAAGGTTTGGAGAACTTTGCATAAAAATATACATACTGGTCGGCAGCCCATCTTTTTGAACGCCGCAAACCTGTAACTTCAGTATTACTGATTATCTGAAGATTCGATTCAATGACATGATCCCGGTTTTTAATATCGAGAATAATATTTGACTTTTCCGATGCGGGAAAAGTGTAACGGTGAAACCCGCTCCGGGTTGTGGCAGTCAATTCCGCTTTCACGCTGTAATCATCCAGCAGAACGCTGTAATACCCGGGCGATGCAAATTCATTGTCGTGGCTGAAAGCCGACCGGTATCCGGTTTTTGAATCTTCTTCCTCTCCGGGCAAAATCTGCACTTCACCGACTGTCGGCATCAGCAAAACATCGCAATATTCGGGAGCGCCCGTGCCGCTCAGGTGGGTTTGGCTGAAACCCATGATGGTGTTATCCGAATAATGGTAGCCCGACGAACCGTCCCAATCTTCCCAGCGCGTGTCCGGACTGATCTGCACCATGCCAAAAGGAACCGTGGCGCCCGGAAACGTATGCCCGTGACCTCCCGTTCCGATAAACGGATCAACATAGCTGGATAAATCAGGTGTTTCCCGTTGTCCGGTGCAGGAAACAAAAAAAATTAAAAGAATACCCAAATAAATGTTTTGCCTCTTAAATTTTGTCATTACTTTTCTTCAAACAGAATCATAAAAATGTAAAAATCTGATTTATTTCATTTATGGCGCAGTGGTCAGAGATTCAATCCAAAAAAATCATCCGGTATCTTC
>CAZVAD010000001.1:0-93203 GCA_964624645.1 uncultured Mariniphaga sp. | reverse complement strand
AACGCTCCGATTGCAGAAAAATCAACAAATAATTTTTAAATAAATGCATCAAAGATATAAAAACGATAATACCTAAAACGGTTTACCACTAACAAAAGAAGAGGTTCGCACACAGAAAAACTTCATATTTTTTATTCAATATAAATGGAATCTTAGCCTTGCTCTTGTTTTTAATCTTCAATTCCTATCTTTGGGGGCAAAATTCTTAATAAAGCAAAAACAACCAATTTGTACGATTATGAGAGCAGGTAAATTTTCATCATTTGCGGCAATTTTATTTTTCACTGCCATTTTATTTTCATGCCAGAGTACTGAGAATCAGCGTGTCTCAGTCAATGATTTATCGGGATATGTCAATCCTTTCCTTGGTACCGATTTTTACGGGCACACCTTTCCCGGAGCATCTCTTCCCTATGCTATGGTGCACGTGAGCCCCGACACCGGTACGGAAGGCTGGACACATTGCAGCGGATATGTGTATCAGGAGAAAACCATCATGGGTTTCAGCCACACTCACTGGAGCGGGGTCGGCATGGTGGATGGTGGCGATATTCTGCTGATGCCGACTGTAAACGACCAGCTTCAGATCATTCCCGGCAGTGAAAAGAATCCCGATTCGGGCTACCGTTCCCGCTTCAGCCATTCGCGTGAAACCGCTTCGCCGGGCTACTATTCGGTTTTCCTTGAAGATTACGGAGTGAACGCCGAGCTGACAACCACACCAAGGGTTGCCTTTCACCGCTACACTTTCCCGGAAACCGGGAATGCGAAAATCATCATGGACCTGGGGCATCAAATCGGCAAAAAAGATGAAAACGACCATGCAGAAGTCCGGATTATCAATGACCGCCGCATAGAAGGCGAAAAAGTTGACGGCCCGGGGAAAATATATTTCGTAGCCGAGTTCAGCAAGCCATTTTTTTATTACGGAACATTTGATTCCGAATATGCATCGCCTGAATCGGGAGGCGCTGTTTTTGCCTATAAAAATGCCGAACGGGGAAAAAGCATTGGAGCGTTTGTAACTTACAACACTTCCGAAAACGAGCAGGTGCTGGTGAAAGTGGCCATCTCCTACACCGGCATTGAAGGCGCCAGAAAAAATATGGAGAAGGAGCTGCCGCACTGGGATTTTGAGCAGGTGAAAAACGATGCACGCGAGGTTTGGAACAACGAATTGTCGCGATTTGAAATTGAAGGCGCCACACCCGGCCAGAAAGAGATGTTTTACACTGCGGTTTACCGCTCCCTGCTTTCGCAATATATCAATCAGGATGTGGACGGAAAATATTTTGGCGGCGACGGCAAAATCCACACAGCCGACGGATACAATTTCTACGGCTCTTTCTCCTGCTGGGACACCTACCGTTCGCAGCATCCGCTGCTCACTCTCATTGCGCCGGATCACATCAATGATTTCATCAAATCCATTGTGGCCAAAACAAAAGAGTATGGCTGGCTTCCCGGCCAGCATTTCCAGAATGTGTTTGGCGAAGGCATGGTGGGCGACCATCTTGTTCCGGTGGTTGCAGATGCCTATTTTAAAGGATTCCGCGACTATGATGTGGAATTTATCTATCAGGCGATGCGCGACAAGGCGCTGAAATTTCCCGAGCCGCCGGTTTCTGTTGATGCCGCCCGCTCAGGACTGAAATACACCAACGAGCTGGGATACGTTCCGGTGGACAGGGTTACGGAATCCGTACCGAAAACGATGGAATTTGCCTATGATGACTGGTGCATTGCCCAAATGGCCAGGGCGCTGAATAAGGAAAGTGACTACCGGCTTTTTATGGAACGGGCGGGGTACTATAAAAATGTGTGGGACAGCGAAACAAAATTCATGCGTCCGCGCAAAGCCGACGGCTCATGGCTGGAAGAAATTGACGGAAAAGAGCAGGAAATCGTAACTTTCGGCGACCACTCCTATTATCGCTATTTTGATCCGCTCCTTGTGGGCCGCCGTCCTAACCGCTATTACACCGAATCCAATGCCTGGCAATATATCTGGTCTGTTCAGCACGATATTCCGGGACTGATTGATTTATTCGGAAGTCCGGAAAGTTTCACCGAAAAACTGGATACTTTTTTTGAAATGAGCCCGATCATCACTCCGCCAAAATACATAGGCGTCGTAGGCACCATCGGACAGTATGTGCACGGGAACCAGCCTTCACATCATGTGGCTTACCTGTATAATTTCGCAGGACAGCCCTGGAAAACCCAGTACCGCGCAAGACAGGTCACAACCGAACTCTACAAGCCCGGCCCGGGCGGACTTTGCGGGAATGAAGATATGGGATCACTCTCATCCTGGTATGTGCTGAGCGCCATGGGGATTTATCCGGTAACACCCGGCGACCCGGTGTATCAGATTGGCAGTCCGCTCTTCGGAAAACTTTCAATGCAGACCGAAAAAGGAAAAACCTTCACCGTTATCGCCCAAAACAATTCAGATGAAAACCTCTACATCCAGCGTGCGAAATTAAACGGAGAACCTTTCAACCGGACCTGGATTTCACATGAAGAGATTGTGAACGGCGGAACCCTGGAATTTGAAATGGGCCCGGAGCCAAATACCAACTGGGGAAAATAGCAAAATCACTAAAAAGTGATTTTAAAAAGCGAAATTGGCAGTTTATTTCTGCCAGTTTCGCCAGGCAATATATTTCCCCTGAGAAGTTACAAAATCGGCATCGCCACCGTAAACTACGGTCAGTGAATCATCGGGCAGTTGCGCAACAGATTGAAAATTCCGAAGATTATCGAAAAAGTTTTCATTCAGTGTGGCGCTTGATTTTATTTCGACTGCCTGTAAATGCATCCCGTTTTCAATAAGTAAATCCACTTCATTCCGGTTGGAGTCACGCCAGAAGTAAATCTGCGGTTCTTTTCCCAGAGCAAACTGCCGTTTGATATATTCGGTAACAACCATGTTTTCAAACAGTTCTCCCCGGAGATAATGCGTAGAGAGTTGCCCTGAATTTTCCAGTACAAGAAGCGATGCTGCCAGCCCGGTATCGACAAAATAAAGTTTGGGCGCTTTTATCAGTCGTTTATTGAAGTTCCGGTAATATGGTTTTAAAAGAAAAATCACATAACTTGTTTCCAGTACGGAAAGCCAGGCATTTGCCGTAGCTACCGTGATTCCACATTCACCGGCAAGAGCGGATATATTTAAAATCTGCCCCGTTCGTCCGGCGCATAATTTCAGAAAACGAATAAATGCCGATAAATCGGTAACATTACGCAACAACCGTACATCGCGTTCAACGTATGTTTGAATATAGCTTGGATAAAAATCAACCGGGTCAATCTTTTTATCATATATGCGCGGATATCCGCCTGTGAAAAGCCAGTCGTTAATATCCGCGGGCAGTATTCCTGCACGGTCAAGTTCAAAAACAGATAAAGGCGCAAGTTTCAGTATGGCTGCACGTCCCGCCAGACTTTGTGTTATGCTTTCCATCAGCAAAAAATTGTGTGAGCCCGACAGAATATACATTCCGGTTTCACCGGCCTGATCCACTCTTGTCTGGATATACGGGAACAGTTGCGGAACATGCTGGGCTTCATCTATAATTGTTTTACCTGAAAAATTTCTCAGAAAACCACGCGGGTCATTTATTGCCAGTTGCTGCATATCCGGGTCTTCAAGTGAAATGTATTCATATTCGGGAAATCTATGTTTCAGCAAAGTAGATTTTCCACATTGCCGTGCACCGGTAAGTGTCACCACCGGAAACTTGTCCGCAAGATTTCTGATTTTATCTGCTATTTCTCTTTCAACAATCATTTTTCAATCACTAAATTTTATGCAAAAATAGCAATAGATTTTATGTTTTGCATAAAAACAAATACTTTTTTATGTAAAAATGTCAATCGACTATAAGATTTACATAAAATAATGTTGATTTTTATGCAGATGTAACAATTGGCTCTAAAGTTTAATATTTGTCAGGATAGTGTCAAAAACTTCAGCTTCTCGCAAATGCGAGAATGAAAATTACAAGTTTTTGTGAAGATATATCATTTTCTATCAGGCTATTTCTATTCTATTATTCATTAGTTCTACAGAAAAGTTCACTTTAGCTTTTAAAGCACCGAAAACTTTAAGAATTGTCTCCATTGTGACGTTCGTTGTATGGTTCTCAAGTTTTGAAATTTGGGCTCTTTGTACTCCAATTAACTTTCCAAGTTCTTCTTGAGTTAAATTTCTTTCCACCCGAACCTTTCGAATCATTTCACCTAAAATTTCCAATTGCAATTCCTGTTCGTAACGGGTTCTTTTTTCCGTCCCAATTTCTCCGATAAATTCATCCTTTATTTGGTCGAATGTGTATATTTCCAATTCTTTATCTTTTGTTTCCATTTTTTATTTTATTTTTAAGTTCAAAATATTGTAATCTAATCCGTTCTGCCTTTTCAATTTCCTTTTTAGGTGCCTTTTTAGTCTTTTTAATAATTCCATGCGTTGCTACAACTAAAGTTTCTTTTTTGTCTTCTTTATCCCAAAATGAAAAAAGACGATAATACACCTTATTGTAGAGAGCTCTAAATTCCCAAATTTCTCCCTCAAGTTTTTTGAATAAATTGTTATCTCGTTTTATCTTGGCTTTGTCGATATTGAAAATAATTTTTTCCTGACTACTTTCATCTATTCTCTGTAAAAACTCTCTTGCCTCTGTCAGAAATATTATCTCAAATCTTTTCATCCTTCAAATCATGTTGTTTCCATACAAAGATACAACAAAAGTTAATAAAGATATGCCTTTTTAATTGTTTTTTGAAACGACTACTTTTTTATTTATCTGCTTCCTGAAAGAATTCAATCTTTTGCAATGCTTTGTTCTTTTCTCAGGGCGGCAAAATAGCCTGCCCGGTAGATATCAAACAAAAACAGCCGGGGATTTTTTCCGGTGAGATTTTTATGGATGGGATGGCGAAATGCACGGAACAGCCGGCACAAAAGCGCTTCAGGGATGACTTTTGTGACTTTTTCATACTGTGCCAAAAAACCTACGTGTTTTTTAAATTCCGGTGAATCACCGGCAATATTTTCCAAAATAAAGTGAAGATTTTTCAGCGCCTCTCCGGTTTTTCTCAAAAATATACCGGAATCCTCCAGGCCGGTGTGCTCCACCGGATTGTCGATTTGCAACGGGAGCACGCCTGCAGAAAAAAGATCAAAACCAAGGAGCGTATCTTCATGGCCGTAAGGGCCAATATTTTCCCGGAAATGAATTTTCAGGAACAGATTCCGGTCAATGAAAAAATTATTGGAAGTGACAATAAAACTTTTCTTTTGAGTGCGTTTTTCAGCGGGGACAGCTTCGCGCCGGCGGCCATATACCCAGCGAAGAAGTTTTTCATCTGCCGGTTTGTCCGCAGAATAAGCTGTTCCGCCACACATGGCAATTCCCGGAACTGCCTGGTCCAGGTATTTTTTCAGATAGTCGCCCGAAATCAGTTTTGAATCGGCGTCGATGAAAAGCAGATAGTTTTTTTGTGAATCGAAACCCATTTTATTACGAATGGCAGCGCGACCAAGATTTTGCTCCAGTTCCCTGTAGATAATCCGGGATTGTGCTTTCAGACTGCTGTTTACCTGTTTTGTCTGTCCGCCGGAACCATCATCATAAATCCGGATTTCATAATCAATTCCAAGCATTTCCGCTTGTTGCACAAGCTGCTTCGCAAGAGCGGTAACATCAATATTAAAAACCGGAATATTTACTGATAGCATCTTTTTTCTTTTGAAGCGGATGAAGTTATATAAACCATCTGAACAACGTGGCACAAATGCCGTTTAAAAATTAAACTCTACTTTTGTTCTGTCTCACTGATGCAAAATAATGGATTTTCAATGATAAAATGGTTTTCGATACTCTTTTTTCTTCCCTTGCTCACTTTCGGGCAGCAGTTTCGCCTGAAAGTGGAAATTAAACCGGCGGCAGGGCAAAAAATCTTCCTCGCCGGTTATTATCTTGAAAATATATACGTCAGAGATTCCGTATTGTTGGATGAAAAGGGCAAGGGATTGTTCTCCCACGATTCGGCGCTGCCGCAGGGATTGTATAAGATCTATCTGGATCAGAACAACCATTTCGATATTCTACTTGGAGAAAACCAGCAGTTTTCCCTTCGGAATGAAACCTTCAAAGCAGAAAATCTGGAAGTGGAAGGCTCTGATGAAATGGCGGGATTCAGAGAATATTCGCTCCTGATGAAAGAATTTCAATTGAAAAACATCCAGTTCAGAAACAAAATGAATGGCGCATCCGCCTTCCGAAAGAAAAATCTTGAGAAAGATTTATCAGCAGCAACTATTCAGTTTAACAACGACCTGGAAGAACTTGCCACCCGGTTTTCGGGAACTTTTCTGGCAAAGTTTGCAATGGCAAACCGGATGATTCCACCTCCCGACATTTCACTGCTGCCCAAGGAAGTGCAAAACAACGATTCGCTGCTGCATCTGGCGCGGTTCTATCATCAGCAAAAGCATTACTGGGATTCTTTCGATTACACGGACGAACGATTTTTACATACGCCGCTTTACAAAAAAAGCCTGGAAACCTGGTTTACAAAAGTGCTTTACCAAAGCTACGATTCGGTAAAAACTCCCGTTTTCCGGTTTATCGAAGAAGTGAAGCCCCATGCAGAGATATTCCGGTTTGTGGTTTCCTATTTTTTGAACAGCAGTTTCACCAGCAAGGTGGTGGGCATGGATGCACTTTTTGTGGATATTGCCCGTGAATATTATTTATCGGGGCAAACTCCCTGGGCAACAGACGATATAATGGAAAAAATCAGCGAAAACGTACTGTTCATGGAGAACAGTCTGGTTGGAAATACAGCGCTCGATCTGGTTCTCGAAACTTTTGAGGGCGAATATTCCAGTCTGCACCGGATCAATGCAAAATACACGCTGCTGCTCTTTTATGAGCCCAACTGCTCCTACTGCAAGATTTATGTGCCGGCAATTTACCAGGAGATTTTTCAGCCATACAAGGAGAAAGGTCTGGCAGTATTTGCTGTTTTTTCAGCCATAAAAAAGGAAGAATGGCAGGAGTTTCTGATTGAGCACGACCTGTTTGACTGGATAAATGTTTGGGACGAGCATCACGATTCCCGTTTCCGGATTTTATATGATGTACGCTCCACACCGGGGCTTTTCCTGTTGGATGAAAACAAAAAAATCATAGCAAAAAAGTTAACTGTGGAACAGATCAAGGATTTTATGGAAGCCTATTTAAACTGAAAATCTTTTCCCTTTTTTTCCGACACATGTGTTTTTGCGTATTCCAGCGCATCATCAAAAACCGGAAAAATCGAATCCTTTCCTATCAGTTTGAAGATATTGAAATTTTCAAGATCGGCTGCCACATTTTCATTTACCCCCGAAAGAATCACCCGTATATCAGAATGAATCAGAATTTTCAGCGCTTCTTTCAGGTTTGTTAAGCCGGTGGTATCAACAAACGGCACATGCCGCATCCGGATAATCATAATCCTGCTTTTTAATCCGGCAGATTTAATCACTTCACTATAATGCTTTGCCGAACCAAAAAACAACGGCCCGCTGATTTCATAAATCCCGATTTCGCGGGGCAGTTCCGAGTAATCTTCAATAACATCCGTATCCACAACTGCGGGAAATGTTTTGCCGATGTCACCCATTCTTTTCATAAACAACAGCGCAGAAAGCACAACGCCCACCTGTATGGCTACTGTCAAATCCACCAGAACCGTCAGAATAAATGTGTTCAGCAAGACAATAATATCGAAGAATGAACCTCTGAAAATGGAGACAAATGAACGCCATTCACTCATGTTGTAGGCAACAACAATCAGGATTCCGGCAAGACAGGCCATGGGAATGAGCTTCACCCATTTTCCAAAAAAGAGCATAATCAAAAGCAGCGTAAGCGCATGAATAATTCCGGCTATTGGTGTTCTTCCGCCGTTTTTAACATTGGTTGCAGTGCGCGCTATGGCTCCCGTGGCGGGAATCCCGCCAAAAAAAGGAGTAACAATATTGGCAATTCCCTGAGCAATCAGCTCGGTATTTGAGCGGTGCCGTCCGCCAATCATCCCATCGGCAACCACAGCCGACAGCAACGACTCAATGCCTCCCAACAGCGCAATGGTGAGCGCTGGCGGAACATAGGAACCCAATTCACCCCAGTTGATACGGGGCATCTTCAGCTGAATGGTATTGGGAATTTCCCCGAAAAAAGATTCAATGGTCAGTACCGGCAGATTAAAAACCTGGACCAGAAACGTACCAAGAAGAATAGCAATCAGAGAACCGGGAATTTTCCGGGTTAATTTTTTGGGAAGCAAAACAAAAAATACAGATAAAAGCGTGATGCCTAATGCATAGAAATTCACTGTGCCGGCATGATTAAAAAAAGCGATCCATTTATCCACAAAGCCGGCAGGCACATCCTGTATGTCGAGCCCAAATGCATCCCTGATCTGGGTAGAAAAAATAACAACGGCAATCCCGCTGGTGAAACCAACAATTAATGGGTGCGGAAAATATTTCAGAAGTGAGCCTAACTTCAGAACGCCAAAAACCACCAGCAACCCACCTGCCATAATGGTGGAAATAAGTAATCCGTCAACACCATACTTGGCAACAATACTGTAAACAATGACTATAAATGCGCCGGTAGGCCCGCCTATCTGAACTCTGCTGCCGCCCAGGACAGAAATGATAAAGCCGGCAACAACCGCCGTTACCAGTCCCCTGTCGGGCGAAACACCCGAAGCCACAGCAAATGCAATGGCAAGCGGAAGCGCAATCACTCCCACTACAATACCGGCCATGGCATCAGACGAAAACCGCCGGATACTATAACCTTTCTTTAAAGCGCTGAACAGCTTGGGTTTAAACAAAAATTCTTTTTCCATTTTTTTGGGTTTATCCAAAATTAAGAGAATTTTGAATACCTCCGGTAGAATATGCCAAAACCGCGCTGAGATTACACATTATTTAAGAAATGGATTTTTTTTTGAATAATTCTTGGGCGGATTTGCCTGAAAAAAAATAAGTATTACTTTTGCACCGCCTTTGAGAAACAAGGGAATTAAAGGATGACTCAGTAGCTCAGCAGGTAGAGCACATCCCTTTTAAGGATGGGGTCCTGGGTTCGAGCCCCAGCTGGGTCACCCAAAACAACAGAACCGTTGCAACAAAATTTGCAGCGGTTTTTTTATTCCCCGAAACCATGGTCAATTAGCAGATTGAAAATATTATCTGCTCTGCGTTACAAGGCGTTTGCCACTGCGCCCGCCAATTCCCTTCAATTTCAATTCAAAGAAAATTCCCGGGGATGTTTATAAGGAACAAGATACAGAAAAATGAAAATAACCAAGGTGAAAAGAATCAATCCCCAATAAATGTGGTGCATGGAGTTATTTATGGCGCCGGACAAAAACGTTTTTACGGTTTCGTCAATTTCGTGCGCATGAAGTGTTTTCAGGATATTATCTGATGAAATGCTGAAGTCTGACGGAAAATTTTTCACCTGCTGCATCAGCGAATTGTTGAAAATGGCACCGACAACGGTTGCGCCTAAGCTTTGTCCAAGGTTTCTGGAAAAAATATTGGCGCCCGTAACCACTCCCCTACGTTCCCAGTCAACCATGGACTGAAGTCCCACAAGCGAAGAGGTGAACAAAAATCCGAATCCGGCGCCTAACAGAACCTGATCGATAACTAACAGATAAATGGGCTGTGGGTACGGAATGAACAAAAATCCGGCACATGCCGCAAAAACAAATCCGGTTCCGATGAGCGAGGTGTTCCGGAAGCCAATCCGCATATAGAGTTTTCCGGAAAGCGCCGAAGCAACCGGCCAGCCGAAACTCATACTGGTCAGGATCAGCCCGGAAACAATGGTTCCCAAACCCAATGAAGCCTGTGCGAATGTTGGTAGAAAAGTTTCAGGCCCCATCATCACAATGCCCATCCCCAAAATTGCCAGATTGGTAAAAGCCATCGTTTTATTTTTCCAGAGCCATGCCGGCATGATGGCATGAGGCGAGCCACCTTCGGCGCGAAAGGAGAGGTAGCCCAACAGCACAACCGCCCCGAAAAGAATAAAGCTCTGCAACGAAATCCATGGCCAGCTCTGGCCGCCTTCCAATAGAAATACAAAAAGCAGGCTCAACGTACACAAGATGAGCAAGGCGCCCTTGTAGTCAATCTTTGGCGACGACACCACGATTTTCTCCCTGAAAAAAGCCAGCAGAAAAAAGATGGAAACCGCCCCGATAGGAAGGTTAATCAGAAAAATCCAGCGCCAATTGACGTATTCTGCCAACGCACCGCCAAGCGCCGGACCAAGAATGGCGCTCACCCCCCAGATACTGGAAAGCAATCCCTGAACTTTTGCCCGCTCCTCCACGGAGTAAATATCTCCCGCAATGGTATTCACCGTCGCCATGATTGAACCTGCGCCCAACCCCTGCAATCCGCGAAAAGCAATCAACGTCCCGATATTCCACGCGGCGGCGGATGTGGCGGAGCCGATGAGAAAAACAACGATTCCAAAAACCAGGATACGTTTCCGCCCGTAGATGTCGGCAAACTTTCCATACAACGGAATGGTAACCGTCTGTGCAAGAAGATATATGGAAAAAACCCATGAGAACTTGGTGAATCCACCAAGGTCGGAAACAATATGGGGAATCGCTGTGGAAACAATGGTGGAATCCATTGCCGCCAGCATCATGGTCAGCATCAGCGCTGCCAAAACCCAGCCTCTTTTCTGTTCAACTGTTTTCTGCATTTTGCAAAAGTAAGCCCTGCAAAAGTTTATGACTATCTGTCGGATTGAAAATTATAAAAATGATAACACTTCAATCAACATAATAATTTTCGGTTTGTTGCATGTAAGAGCGTTCAAATCCTGAAAACTCAACCAAACAGAGGATAAACTCTTTGAAATTTTTCATATCTTGTGAAACTGAATGACATACTATTTTTAAATAAAAAACAGATACAGAAATGCTTGGCTGGGATATTATTTTAACACGTTTATTATTGGCTTCACTGTTTGGAGCACTGATTGGCCTGGAAAGGGAAAGAAGAAACTGGACTGCAGGATTGAGGACACACATGATGGTTTGTGTCGGTTCCAGCCTGATTATGATTGTTTCAGCATTTGGCTTTTCGGATATTTTAGGCGCGGAGCACGTTGCGTTAGACCCATCAAGGATAGCGGCTCAGGTGGTTAGCGGAATTGGATTTATCGGCGCCGGTGTGATCTTGTTTTTAAAACGGGGCACCATCCGCGGGCTAACAACGGCTGCCGGCCTGTGGACAGTGGCTGCAATCGGGCTTGCCACCGGAGGCGGCCTCTATTTTGCCGCTGCCGCAACCACGCTCATTGCGCTGGTTATTCTGTGGGCGCTGCACCCGCTGGAGCGCACCTTTTTCAAAAGGCTTAAATTCAAAACCCTGCAGATAGTGAGTGATTCCGGCATAGACAATACGGAGTTGCTAAGAAGACTGATGAAACTTGAAGGGCTGAAAATCCAGACTTTCACATTTGAAAAGGAAGAAGACGATTTTATTTTTCACGTAAAGTTAGACAAAACCACTACAACAAAAATTGAAACCATTGTGGATGAACTCAAAGACGATCCGGCAGTCAAAGAAATTTTCTGGGCTTAATGATTCAACTCCTCTTGTCAACCGATTGCCATAGTTATAACGCTGCCTAGTTTTGCAGACACCTGCCTGTCGGAAGGTAGGTTGACAGGACTGGTCTTTAGCAATATGGATTAAAACACTAAAGTCTGAACTCAAACCATTTCAAAAAACTTTTTCTGAATAAACCGGATAATTTCCCCCGGATTTCCATTCCCCACCTGAGTTTCATTGATTTGCACCACCGGCGTAACTTCGCTGATTGTTCCTGTAATCATCAGTTCATCCATTGAATAAAGTTCTGCTTCCGAAAATGCGCGCTCTTCCACAGGAATACCATTTGCCCGGCAAATTTCCAGAACCACCTTGCGAGTAATTCCGGGCAAAATCAAGTTTGAGAGCGGGCGGGTAATGACCTTCCCGCCTCTAACCGCCAAAACACTTGAATGTGTGGCTTCGGTAACTTCCCCGTTGCGAATGAGAACGCACTCCCCTGCCCCATTTTCCATCGCCTGATTATATAACATGGTATTCGGTAGCAACGCCACGGATTTTATGTCGCAGCGCAACCACCGGATATCTTCATGGGTAATTACTTTAACCCCGTTTTCAAGATTTTCCGCAGAAGAAGGCGCCGGAAAGGCAAACGCATAGATTGTCGGGGAGAATTCCTTTGGAAAATGGTGTGTCCGCCGGTTTGGCCCGCGGGTAATCTGTACATAAACCCCGGCATCGGCGCCCGAAAGATTATTTTCAGCCAGCAATCTACTGAAAACAACATCTAAACCTGCAATACCCTGATAATCAACGCCAATTTCTTTCAGGCTTCTTTCCAGTCTCTCCAAGTGATCCGCATAGCGGAAAGGCTCTCCCTTATAGTATTTAATTACCTCATACACGCCGTCGGCAAAAATAAACCCGCGGTCATCCGGCGAAATCGCTGCTTTTTCCCCGGGAAAAAAGCCTCCGTTCAGATATATTGTCTCGCTCATTTCTGCATGTTTTTCAAAAGTTTTATCTCTTCTTCCCAAAGGGAAACATCAGGTGTTTCCAGAATGAGTGGGATATCTCCAAACCGCGGGTCATTCATAATCCGCTCAAAGGGTTCCAGTCCGAGCGTACCCTTTCCAAGGCTGTCGTGGCGGTCAACCCGCGACGCAAACTCTTTTTTGGAATCATTCAGGTGCATTCCTTTCAGGTATTCAAAACCCACCACTTCTTCAAATTCCCGAAATGTCTTTTCAAAACCCTCCTGCGTTTTTAAGTCGTAGCCGGCAGAATAAGCATGGGCCGTATCAATACACACCCCCACCCGGCTTTTATCATCCACACCGTCAATGATTTTCCGCAGTTGTTCAAAGGAATAGCCCAGATTGGAGCCCTGTCCCGCCGTGTTTTCAAGCACAGCAATTACCCCTTTTGTCTTTTCCAGCGTCAGATTGATGGATTCAGCAATTTTTTTCAGGCATTCTTCCACACTGATTTTATTCAGGTGGCTTCCCGGATGAAAATTCAGCCGGTCAAGCCCCAGCAGTTCACACCGCTGCACCTCATCCAAAAAGGCATCACGCGATTTCTGCAAGGCATCTTTTTCAGGATGCCCCAAATTGGTCAGGTAGCTATTGTGGGGCAATATCTGTTGAGGCTGATAACCATATTTCTCACAATTCGCTTTAAATTGACTGATACTCTCTTCTGTCAGCGGTTTGGCCACCCATTGCCGCTGGTTTTTCGTAAACAGCGCAAATGCCGTGGCGCCAATCCGGTGCGCATTCACCGGAGCATTTTCAACGCCTCCCGCCGCGCTCACATGTGCACCAACATATTTTTCTGCCATAATCTGCTTTTTTGTTACGGAACACTATTTGCAGTATTTTCCCGTGAAATTTTAGCAACGAAAGTAATTTTTTTCTAACAATTAAAAAATCCACATGCCATGAAACGTATATTTTCAACATCAGTTTTATTTATGCTCTTGTCAGTCGGCCTGATGGCGCAAACGCCCACCACCCGCAGTGAGCGCCGTGCCGAAAAACAAAAAATCAGGATACAGGAAGTGCACTCTATGCTTCAAAACAAATCTTTTGTTTTCAGCCCCACACACGCCCTGCCGCTTGGCAGCGGAAGCATCCACCTGAATTTCTCCTTCGATGCAGAAATCAAGGGCGATTCCATTTTTTCCTATCTTCCTTTTTTTGGCGTGGCCTACCGCGTTGAATATGGCGGGCGGGACTCTCCTTTCAGTTTTTCACTCCCCATTGAAAATTATGAAATGGAAAAAGATAAAAGCGGGTACCGGATCAATCTCGATGTAAGAAATAAAATGGATTACATCAGCTATGTATTTCAGATTTCCGAACTGGGATATACCACCCTGAGCATTACCAGCACTAACCGCCAGGCAATTTCCTATTACGGAATAATTGAACAACCGGAAAGCCCCGGCAAATAAACATTTCCTTTTTCCAAATGTTATTTATATCCGAAATTAAGACACGAATGTCTTACAAACAAATAACGAATGTATTTGGAAAAAACGCAAATCTCTATAATCAGCCAACTGACAACCGAAGAAATTCTCAATGATTATTATATCGCATTCCTGAGCCGGCAGCTAAGCATCTCAGGACGCCGTGAAGTGCACAACGGACGCGCCCATTTTGGTATTTTTGGCGATGGGAAGGAACTTCCCCAGCTTGCCCTTGCCCGGACGTTCCAGGAAGGCGACTGGCGCTCAGGCTATTACCGCGACCAGACACTCATGCTGGCGCTCGGTCTCCTGCAACCCGAAGAGTTTTTCGCCATGATCTACGGCGAAACCGACGACCGGCTGAATCCGTCCACCGGGGGGAGAAATTTCAACAACCACTTCACCACGTCGAACATCGACCAAAACGGGAAGATTAAAAATCTTCTGAAAAAATACAACTCAGCAGCAGACATTTCATCTACCGGAGGGCAGATGCCCCGCCTGTTAGGACTGGCGCAGGCGTCAAAAATTGTCAGGGAAAATCCTGAAATGAAAAAGCATCTCAGCAATAATGTTTCGGGCAATGAAGTGGCATTTGGCACCATCGGCGATGCAAGCACCTCGGAAGGAATGTTTTTTGAAACCATCAACGCCGCCGGCGTGATGCAGGTTCCAATGGCTGTTACCGTGTATGATGACGGCTACGGAATCAGCGTTCCGGTGGAGCTACAAACCACAAAATCAAGCATTTCCAAAGCATTGGAAGGATTTCAGAAGGAAGAAAACACCAACGGTATAGACATCTATACCTGCAAGGGCTGGGATTATCCCGAACTGATCAGAACCTTTAAGGAAGGGATAGAAAAATGCCGTGAAACCCAGACTCCCGCACTGTTTCACATTCAGGAGCTTACCCAGCCGCTGGGCCATTCAACCGCAGGGTCGCATGAACGCTACAAAAGCGCTGAACGCCTGGCGTGGGAACAGGAGTTTGACGGGCTGAACCAGTTTAGGAAATGGCTGCTCAAAACCGGAAAAGCCGATATTGACACCATCACTCAAATTGAAAACAGCGCCATTAAGCGGGCAAAAGAAGCGAAACAAAATGCCTGGGCAAATTATACGAACGGTTTTTTGAAAGAAGTGAACCAACTCGAAAAGATTTTGAAAAAAATCAGACAGGCATCTGAAGGAAATATTGACAAAACTGCTGAGTTGGAAGAGATTAAACACCGTATTTTCCCCACAAGAAGGAAATACCTCAGTTTTGCCAAAAGAATTTATTATTCCATACACACAAAAAACAACTTCAGACAAGAAAAAAAGGAGCTGGCCGACTGGATTTCAGGTTTTGAGCAAAAAAGCGTGAAATTCTACAGCAAGCATCTTTTCCGTGAAGAAAACGGATCCGCCCTTAAAGTTAACCCCGTACCTCCGTGGTACAATGCTGAAAGCATCGAAATAAACGGCTCAGAAATTTTAAGCCGAAATTTCGATGTTCTGTTCAGCAAAAATCCGAGGCTGGTAACTTTTGGGCAGGATACCGGAAAACTTGGGGACGTAAATCAGGGGATGCGGGGAATGTTTGAAAAACATGGCGCACATCGTGTTTCCGATGCCGGAATACGTGAAGCAACAATCGTCGGACAGGGAATTGGGCTGGCGCTGCGCGGGTTCCGGCCTATTGCAGAAATACAATATCTCGATTACCTGATTTATGCACACTCAACCCTCAGCGATGACCTGGCCAGCATGCAATACCGCACAAAAGGCAAACAAATCGCACCGGTGATTATCCGGACGCGCGGCCACCAGCTTCAGGGCATGTGGCACGCAGGCTCCCCTATGCAGATGCTGCTTGGTTCGCTTCGTGGAATCCATCTTTGCGTTCCCCGCGACATGACCCGTGCCGCCGGAATGTACAACACGCTGCTGGAAGCAAATGAACCGGCTGTGGTCATTGAACCGCTGAAAGGTTATAACCTGAAAGAGAAACTTCCTGAAAACATCGGGGAATTTAAAATCCCCCTCGGGGTTCCGGAAATCATCCAGGAAGGAACCGACATCACTTTTGTTACCTATGCCTGGAATGTCCACCACGCAGTGAGGGCGGCAGGTTTACTCAGCAACCATGGCATTTCTGCTGAAGTTATTGATGTTCAGACCCTGATGCCGTTTGATGTTCATCATATCATCCGGGAATCTGTCAAAAAAACGAACAAGGTGCTTTTCATCGACGAAGACGTGCCCGGAGGGGGCACAGCCTACATGATGCAAAAAGTGCTTGAAGAGCAAAAGGCTTTCGACTACCTTGACACGGCGCCGCGTACCTGCCCTGCAAAAGAACACCGTCCAGCCTACGGCATTGATGGCGAATACTTTTCAAAACCCAATGTGGAAATCATTGTGGAAACAGTCTGGGAGATGATGCGCGACACGGACATTCGCCGTTATCCTGAATTGAAATTTTAGGTTACAACAATCAGCCTAACATCTTCCGGGCGAAATCCATTGCTGACAATCTGTTTTCAAAGCCATATACTATCTTTGTCCAACTTTAGGGAGGTTGAACAAGATTTTTATGGATTGGACAAAAAAACAAATTTCTATTCTGGCAATAGTTGCCATCACCTCATTCATGGGTTCTTTTCTCATCTCTTCGGTGAATATTGCGTTGCCGGCCATTGAGAAAAGTTTCGGGCTGAGCGCCGTGAAACTCAGTTGGGTGATCACATCTTTTTTACTGGCAACCGCCATGTTTCTTCTGCCTGTCGGGCGCTGGGGAGACTTGACGGGTATCCGGCGGGTTTTCAAAACCGGGGTGATCATTTTTACCATCTCCTCTGCCATTTGTGGATTTTCCGCTTCCGGTTCATGGCTCATACTGTTCCGCTTTGTTCAGGGAATCGGTGCAGCATTTTCCAGCACAACCGGTCCCGCAATCCTGGTTTCCGCCTTTTCGCCGCAATACCGCGGAAGGGTTCTGGGCATGTCGGTCTCGGCAGTTTATCTCGGACTGGCATTCGGCCCGTTTGCTGGCGGAATTTTCACACAATACTTAGGCTGGCGCTCCATTTTTTTCATCGCCTCAGCGCTGGGCGTTGTCACAACCCTGCTTGCTTTTCGTTTCTTGGGCAAGGATTCCGTTTCAAACACCGAAAACAAAAAAATAAACCTGACAGGCACCGTTTTTTACATGATCGGGCTGGTATCACTGGTTTACGGCTCATCGGTCATACCGGCCATCGCAGGCTGGCTGTTGATGGCAGGTGGTTCCCTGACTCTGATACTTTTCTGGTGGATTGAAAGCCGCTCTGCACTGCCGGTGCTTGAAACTAAGCTTTTTACCCGCAACCGGTTGTTTGCATTTTCAAACCTTGCCGCCTTGATTAACTACAGCGCCACTTTTGCAATTGTTTTCCTGCTGAGTTTATATCTGCAGAAAATCCAGGGACTCTCCCCCAGAAATGCCGGACTGATTCTGGTTGCACAACCTGTCATGATGGCCACTTTTTCACCTGCTGCAGGAAGGCTTTCCGACCGCATTCAACCGCGTTATCTCGCCACTTTAGGCATGTCCATGTGCACCATCGGGCTGGCGGCTTTTGCCTTTTTGACAACAGCAACACCGGTCTGGCAGATTGTTTTGCTGCTCATCTGGGAAGGTCTGGGATTTGCCTTTTTCTCTTCGCCGAACATGAACACCATTATGAGCTCCGTGCAGAAAAACCAATTGGGAATCGCATCCGGCACAGCCGCCACCATGCGGGTAGTCGGACAGATTGTGAGCATGACAGTGGCTACACTTTTCTTTGCGGGAATAATCGGCAATCAGGCCATTGAAGCCATTTCTGCCGAATTGTTTTTGAAAACCATGAAGTGGGGATTTTTGAGTTTCACCCTGATAAGCAGTACGGGAATATACTTTTCATTCACCCGCGGAAGAATTAACCGGTAATTTTCCAGCAGTTTATAAAAACAGACATTCACTTTTGCTGAATAATAGTTTCTGTTTATCCAAAAAAGTTTAAATTTGCACCGTTTTAAAAAAATGTGGAAATCCCGGCAGGGAAACGTTCAATCTGACATTTTGCGGGGTATAGCGCAGTCCGGTAGCGCGCGTCGTTCGGGACGACGAGGTCGTCGGTTCAAATCCGGCTACCCCGACACCTGAAAAAGGAGCGTGGAAAAATCCATGCTCCCTTTTTGTGAACTTTCCCATCTTTCACCGCACAAAAATTACTGGCTGTAATTGCCGGAATAACAGGGCAATAGATACTTAACACGCCGTCCTTGCAAAAAATCATTCTTTATTCATTGCCGATTTTTTAACTTTACACTAAAATATGGATATGACAGGTAAAGATCTCCGGATAGTTTTCATGGGCACGCCCGATTTTGCAGTGCCCAGCTTGCAGGCGCTGGTCGAAAACGGCTATAACATTGTGGGGGTTATCACTGCACCCGACAAACCGGCCGGGCGCGGAAAAAAAATCACTGAACCGGCAATTAAAAAATATGCCGTCAGAAACAAGCTGAAAATATTACAGCCTGAAAAACTGAAAGCTCCTCAGTTTCTGGATGAGCTCAAATCATTGAAGGCGGATTTACAAATCGTGGTTGCTTTCCGCATGTTGCCGGAAGTCGTGTGGGACATGCCCCGTTTCGGCACCTTCAACCTGCACGCATCGCTGTTGCCTCAATACCGGGGAGCCGCACCGCTCAACTGGGCAATCATCAACGGGGAGACAAAAACCGGCGTTACCACTTTTATGTTAGCCCATGAAATTGACACCGGCAACATTCTTTTCAAACAGGAAATCCCGATTGGCAAAGATGATACGGTGGGCATACTGCATGACCGCCTGATGGAAATCGGCTCCGGATTGGTGCTTAAAACAGTGGAAGCCATTGCACAGGGAAACGCGAAACCTGTTGCACAAAATGAGCTGATTCAAAACGGAGCACTGAAACCAGCGCCAAAAATATTTAAAGAGGACACCAAAATTGACTGGAACAAGGAAACCGGCAGCATACGCAATCTGATCCGCGGGTTGTCCCCTTACCCCGCAGCATGGACAAACCTGGTTCACAAAGAAAGCGGACAAACCACCGTTTGCAAAATATTTTTTGCACAACCGGCCATTTCCCGGGAAACTGCCGCCCCCGGCGCCATCGACTCAAATGGTGAAAACTATCTGAATATCGCAGGCGCTGATGGATGGCTCGGAATCACCGACATTCAGCTTTCAGGCAAAAAACGGATGGCTGTTGCCGATTTTCTACGTGGATTCAGGGATATTCAAAATTATCACTTTAAGTAAAAGTGGTCAGTTTCGGGAATTTTCCTGCCACCCTGTCAGAACACTCCTAAAACACTGCTTTCCACTGATAAGCAGGCAATTAGATTAAATTTCAATATTTAAGGCTTCATCCGGAGTGAAATTTTGTCTTTTAATGTCTGAAAAACACATGGCATTTCCGTTTGGTATAAAATATGATAAATCCTTGTTCGATTTTTATTAAATGTTTAATAATTTAAAATTAAAATGTAGAGACAATGGCAAAACTAAAAGGTAAAATTCTGGCCGGCAAAATTTTGGTTCAACCCCAGGAAGCCGAAGAAAAAACACAAAGCGGGATAATCATCCCCGATTCAGCAAAGGAAAAACCACAGCAGGGAACAGTAGTTCTGACAGGAGGTGACAAAAAAGATGAGCCCATGGAACTTAAAGTGGGCGATGTTGTAGTTTACGGGAAGTATTCCGGCACCGAATTGCAGATTGACGGAGAAGATTATTTGCTGATGTCGCAATCCGACGTATTATATATTGCATAATTTAACAACTTCATAAATATTAAAATAAAATGGCAAAAGAAATTAAATTCAACATTGACGCACGTGACAGACTAAAATCTGGTGTTAATCAACTGGCTGATGCAGTTAAAGTTACATTAGGCCCCAAGGGACGCCATGTGGTAATTGAGAAAAAATTTGGCGCACCCCAGATTACAAAAGATGGGGTAACGGTAGCCAAAGAGATTGAACTCCCCGATGCTTATGAAAATCTGGGCGCTCAGATGGTTAAGGAAGTGGCTTCTAAAACCGGTGATGATGCTGGAGACGGAACCACAACAGCAACCGTTCTGGCACAGTCAATCATCTCTGTTGGCCTGAAAAACGTTACAGCAGGCGCAAACCCGATGGATCTGAAACGCGGCATTGACAAAGCTGTTGTTGAAATCGTGGACAGCCTTGCGGATCAGGCACAAACCATTGGCGATGATTATAAAAAGATTGAATCTGTGGCAAAAGTTTCCGCAAACAATGACGAAGCTATCGGCGCACTGATTGCAGAAGCTATGCAGAAAGTTCACAAGGAAGGCGTTATCACCATTGAAGAATCCAAAGGAACTGACACCTACGTTGACGTTGTGGAAGGGATGCAGTTTGACCGCGGTTATATCTCCCCCTATTTTGTAACCGATGCCGAAAAAATGGCTGCTGAGCTGGAGAATCCGTATATTCTCATTCACGACAAAAAGATAAGCACCATGAAGGACTTGCTGCCTATTCTGGAGCAATCGGCACAAACAGGCCGCCCGCTGATGATTATTTCTGAAGACGTGGACGGAGAAGCACTTGCCACACTGGTTGTCAATCGCTTGCGTGGATCGCTGAAAGTTTGCGCAGTGAAAGCGCCAGGTTTTGGTGACCGCCGCAAGGAAATGCTTGAAGATATCGCCATCCTGACCGGCGGAACAGTGATTACCGAAGAAAAAGGAATGAAACTGGAGCAGGCAACCCTGGAAATGCTTGGTGAAGCTGAAAAAATTACCGTGGACAAAGAGAACACAACCATAGTAAATGGCGCAGGAGATCAGGATTCCATCAAAGCGCGTGTCAGCCAGATCAAAAAGCAGATTGAAACCACCACTTCCGATTACGATCGTGAGAAACTTCAGGAGCGTCTGGCAAAACTTGCCGGAGGCGTTGCAGTAATTTACGTAGGCGCTGCTTCAGAAGTTGAAATGAAAGAGAAAAAAGACCGTGTTGACGATGCACTGAGCGCTACCCGCGCCGCTGTTGAGGAAGGTATTGTTCCAGGTGGCGGTGTTGCCTACCTGCGCGCCATCCCTGCCCTGAATGAACTCAAGGGTGAGAATGACGACGAACAGACAGGCATTGAAATCGTGAAACGCGCTATTGAAGAGCCGCTGCGCCAGATTGTTGAAAACGCAGGAAAAGAGGGCGCTGTAATCGTTCAGAAAGTTCGCGAAGGCAAAGACGACTACGGATACAACGCACGTGTCGATAAATTTGAAAACCTCTATGAAACCGGAGTTATTGATCCGGCAAAAGTTTCACGCATTGCTCTTGAGAATGCCGCATCCATTGCAGGTATGCTGCTCACCACCGAAACTGTAATAGTTGAAGAGAAAGAAGATACCCCTGCAATGCCAGCCGGCGGACCGGGTGGAATGGGCGGAATGGGTGGAATGATGTAAAATAACACAAAGAATAACTAATATATTGAAAGCCTTCCCGGTTCCGGGAGGGCTTTCTTTTTTCTGCAAAACAGCTATAAATCATACTGAATTAAAAGATTTTCATCCGGTTTCCTTTCAAACCGTTAGTTATAAAAAAATTAATATTTAATTGAATTCACTGTCATATGAATACATTTTTATATACTTCTCTAAATTTGCTCAAAATATTTTAAACATAAAACAAAGATGGCAGCATCCATAAACGAGTTTCTTGCAAAAATAGAGCATGGCACACCCGGCGAAATTGAATTTCATCAGGCTGTGGAAGAAGTAGTTGAATCAGTCTGGGAGTACTATGTGCAAAAGCCGCAATATCAGCGTGCAAAAATTCTTGAAAGAATGGTGGAGCCTGAACGCACTGTTATTTTCCGTGTCCCCTGGATTGACGACAAAGGGGAAGTTCAGGTAAACCGCGGATACCGGATTCAATTTAATTCCGCATTGGGGCCCTACAAGGGAGGCATCAGATTTCATCCGAGCGTGAATCTGAGCATTCTGAAATTTCTTGGTTTTGAACAAACTTTCAAAAACAGCCTCACCACGCTACCGATGGGTGGCGGAAAAGGTGGCTCCGATTTTAGTCCGAAAGGAAAATCGGACAGGGAAATCATGCATTTCTGCCAATCGTTTATGAATGAACTTTTCAGGCACATCGGCCATAATACGGATATTCCTGCCGGTGACATTGGCGTTGGGAAACGCGAAATCGGCTATCTTTTTGGCCATTACAAAAGGCTCAGCAATGAATTTACGGGAGTTTTCACCGGCAAAGGACTTGGCTGGGGCGGAAGCCTGATCCGTCCGGAAGCAACCGGCTATGGCGCGGTTTATTTCGTTCAGCACATGCTGAAAAAAATTGGGAAAGATATTGAGGGGCTCACTTTTGGCGTTTCTGGATTTGGAAACGTTGCCTGGGGAACAGTAGCAAAAATCAACGAATTAGGCGGAAAAGTAGTCACCATTTCAGGCCCGGATGGATATATCTACGATGCTGACGGAGTCAAAGGTGAAAAAGTGGACTACCTGCTGGAACTGAGAGCCTCCAACAACGATATTGTTGAACCGTATGCCCTGCAGTTTGGCGCGAAATTTATCCCCGGGAAAAAACCCTGGGAGGTTCCCTTAAATGTAGCTATGCCCTGCGCAACCCAAAACGAGCTGAACATTGACGATGCAAAACAGTTGGTAAAAAACAACTGCTTTATGGTGGCTGAGGTTTCCAATATGGGAACAACTGCCGATGCAGCGGAATACCTTTCGGAGAATATTGTTTTTGCTCCCGGAAAGGCGGTAAATGCCGGTGGTGTTTCCGTTTCAGGCCTTGAAATGTCACAAAACAGTATGCGCATCAACTGGAAAAGTGAAGAAGTGGACGAACGCCTGAAAGACATTATGGAGAACATCCATACCACTTGTGTTAACTATGGCGTAACATCAGGTCAAAAAAATAAAATAAACTACGTTAAAGGCGCAAACATCGGAGGCTTTGTAAAAGTGGCGGATGCCATGCTTGATCAGGGAATCGTCTGAATTTGCTGTCGCAACATTATGTTTGTCAAGTGTTTTAATCTGATTATTTAATCTTTTGTTAAAATTGAAAAGTGAATCAGGTTGAAACACTTTTTTATTTTTGTTGAAATTTCAAGTTTTTAAAATGCTGATTGACACACATGCGCACATCTATCTTGAAGATTATTCGCACGATATTGACGAAGTACTTCAGCGGGCATATGACAATGATGTGAAGAAAATTATTCTTCCCAATCTGGACTCATCAACCGTAAAGCGTCTTCTTGATTTATCCGATGCGTATCCTCATCTGTGTTTTCCCTTGATGGGATTGCATCCGTCATCTGTTGCAGCAGACTACAAAGAAGAACTTCAGGCAGTGGAATATTGGCTGGAAAAAAGAAAGTTTTACGGAATCGGGGAGATTGGAATAGATTTACACTGGGATCAGACTTTTAAAAAAGAGCAGCAGGATGCTTTCAGGCACCAGATCAGACTTGCAAAAAAATATGAACTCCCCATTGTTATCCACCTACGGAATTCTTTTGATGAAATCATATCCATCGTAAGGGAAGAACAGGATGGCACTTTGAAAGGAATTTTCCACTGTTTTACCGGCAGTGAAGAAGAAGCTGCACAAATTATCGGGCTGGGTGGTTTTCTTATGGGTATCGGGGGTGTTGTAACATTCAAAAACAGCGAGCTACGTCACGTTATCAAAAGCATTCCGCTTGAAAATATTGTCATTGAAACCGATTCCCCCTATCTGGCGCCCGTGCCAAAGCGGGGAAAACGCAATGAACCGGCATACATTGTATATGTTGCGCAAACCATTGCTAAAATTTTCAACTTATCAGTGAACGAGGTGGCGTGCAGAACTACCGAAAATGCACGAACGCTATTCAAAATATGAATATCACAACCTTTTCCGAAACTTTTATGAAAAATAATGAAAGTTTAGGCTAACTATCCGAAACGAAAATAATAATTGAATGCATTCGCATCAAACGCCTTTTTTTTCCTGAAATTTTATTAATTTTGGCATTTCTTTGAAAAAAACAAAACCCGGAGAGGTGCAGGAGTGGCTTATCTGGCACGCCTGGAAAGCGTGTGTACCGCGAAACGGTACCGGGGGTTCGAATCCCCCTCTCTCCGCAGAAAATGCAAAACTGACTTATCGTTGATAATGCAGACAAAAGACAAAAGGAACAGTTTTTTATAACAACAGGGATTCAAATTTATTTTTTAATAAAAAAGAGAAATGCGGGATTCAAAAACAGAAAAACAATATGGAGCGCTGATTGTCAGAGAGATTAAGGCAGCGAACCAAATATTTTCCCGGTAAAAATTCATTCTCTGAAAATTTTAACTGAAAATTTCAGGTAATTATATTTGATTTTTTCATTGGAAAACATGTTATTTGTTGTATTAAATCAGAAATTAAATATTCGGATTAAATATTATTAAAAGTATCAAGGAGATTATTAACTAAAAAATTAGTATTGATTATGAAAAGACTATTCGCATTAATGGCATTATCAGGAATGCTGTTTTTCATGGCAACAAATGGTGTTGTTGCTCAGGATCAGGAGCCTGCTGCTGATCAGCAAGAACAAGAACAAACACAAGTAGTGACAGCCGATCCGTTTGAAACTGCGGCTGCAGCTGCAGAAAGCGGACAATCGCTGCACAGCCAGCTCAAGCAAAAATTTATCGAAGGCGGACCGATGTTCATGTCCTTCATTATAATTTGTTTGATTTTCGGTCTGGCATTCGCAATTGAGCGGGTTTTGTATCTGAATCTTGCAACATCAAACACAAAAAAATTACTGTCAAAGGTTGAACAGGCGCTTAACAGCGGTGGGATTGAAGCAGCAAAGGATATTTGCAGAAAAACCCGGGGACCTGTTGCCAGTATTTTTTATCAGGGACTTGACCGCTCTGATCATGGCATTGACATGGTTGAAAAGTCAATCATTTCCTACGGCGGTGTCCAGACAGGTCTCCTTGAAAAAGGGTTAAGCTGGATTGCATTGTTTATTGCACTGGCTCCCATGCTTGGGTTCCTCGGAACGGTAATAGGGATGATCGTTGCTTTTGATGCCATTGAAGTTGCCGGGGATATTTCTCCCTCACTGGTAGCCGGTGGTATTAAAGTGGCTTTGATCACAACTGTTGGAGGTTTGATTGTAGCCATTATTCTGCAGTTCTTTTATAATTATTGCGTTGCCAAAATTGACAGCATCGTGAACAGCATGGAAGACGCGTCCATTTCACTTCTGGATTTGCTGGTAAAACATCAAGTTAAAAAACAAGGATAACCCATGGGAAAATTAGAGAAAATCACTTCCATAATACTGTGGGCCCTGCTCATTGTGTCAGCAGTACTCATCGTCTCTCTGATGGTCAACATCAGTGATAACGATGCTGACATGGCAATGGGAAGCTGGATTAACTCCAACCTTGTCTGGGCTTACATATTGCTTATTGCAACAGGAGCACTTGCAGTCGTTGCAAATGTCTTCCTGATGACCACCGATTTTGAAAAAGCAAAAAAAGGACTTCTCTCCATTGTTTTTCTTGGGGCTATACTCCTTATCTCATACTTGCTTGCTTCGGATGCAATTCCGCAGTTCATCGGGGTACAAAAGTATATTAATGACGGGACGCTGACACCAAAAGTAGTGAAGCTGGTTGATGCCGGATTATATGCCACGTATATTCTGTTTGGATTAGCCATTCTTTCAATTACACTGTCATCGGCAACCCGTTTATTCAAGAAATAATTAATTCGTGGTACTTAAAACAGGAAAATTAATATGGCAAGAAAAACACCCGAAATACCGTCAGCATCATTGGCAGACATTGCTTTTATGTTGCTCTTCTTTTTCCTGGTAACAACCACGATGGACGTTGACAGCGGTCTGGAAAGAAGACTTCCCCAATGGGTTGATCCCGAAACGCTCAAAGATGATGATCAGATGATCAAAGAGCGAAACGTTTTTGTTGTTCTGGTGAACCGGGACAACCAACTGTTGGTGGAAAATGAATACGCCAGCATTGAAAACTTACGGGATATGGCCAAAAATTTCATGGCCAATCCACGCAATGAAGAACATCTCCCGGAGAAAGAGGCCAAAGAGGTTCCCTACTTTGGTGAGGTGATGATTACAAAAGGAGTAATCTCATTGCGCAATGACATGGACACTCAGTATGGTACATACATCGCTGTTCAAAACGAACTGGTTGCTGCTATTAACGAACTAAGGGACGAATTGGCAAAAATCCAATTCGGAAGAGCCTTTAATGATCTGGACAAGGAACAGCAGGATGCTGTCCGGGAGATTTACCCCTCCAGAATTTCAGAGGCTGAACCCAAAAGAGTAGGAGGAAGATAAGTATGAGTAAATTTAGAAAAAAGGGAGGAAAAGAGCTTCCCCCCATTTCCACTGCTTCTTTGCCTGACATTGTTTTTATGATACTGTTCTTCTTCATGGTCACTACAACCATGCGGGAAGTTACTTACATGGTACATATCACTCTGCCGTCGGCAACGGAATTGTCAAAACTGGAAAAGAAATCACTGGTGAGCTATATCTATGTGGGAGAACCGCTGCCCGAATACCAAAAGCATTTTGGGGTAGCATCCCGGATACAGTTGAACGACCAGTTTGCAGGGGTTTATGAAATCCAGGAGTACATCATTGCTGAAAGAGAAGCACGAAATGAAGCAGAAAGGCCCATGATGATCACCTCTTTGAAAGTGGATGAGAACACAAAAATGGGTATTGTTACGGATATAAAACAGGAGCTGCGAAAATCCGCAGCGCTGCACATCAACTACTCTTCGAGAAAAAGAGCTGTAAGATAAAATTAAAAAAAGGAGGTTTTTCACCTCCTTTTTTTATGGAGTCATAATACTGGCTGAATGAAAAAACGGCACGAAATCACCAGTTATCTTTCTTTCATTCCACGGGTTGAATTCCAGAGAAACAGGCTATAGAAGAATGCAAAGAAGGAAAGTCCCATGTGCGTTTCCATATTGGCGTCGCCAAAATTTGCAAAAGCATAGGAGACCAAAAACAGTATGAAAATCAGATTGCTTTTATGCCGTAGCCTGAAAACCGGGAACAGGATGGCAAAAACAATCCACACAAAACCGGTTATCCCGAATTTCACCAAATAATTCAGGTATTGGTTATGCGAAGAACCTCTTTTCTCTTTTAAAAGTTTGGTTTCCATCCGATCATACACTTCATCGTATTTTATCACCCAGTTTCCGGTGCCAATGCCAAACCAGGGGTTCTCACGGATAAGAACAAGGGAAGCTTTTACATATTCAATGCGTTGCGAGAGTGTCTTTTCATTCGGGTCGCCTGTGCGAAAATAATAGTCAAGCTCCCAAACCGTATCATAAATACGCGGAAAAATGGAGAACCGGTGGTTTTTAAACTTGTAATTCGTTACGCCTTCCTGAATGAGCCGGATATCTTTCGGAGTGAGCCGGCTCACTCCAACACTATCCTTGCGATATCCCAGGCTGGTTAAATACCGGATCAGGGTGCTGCCGAGACTGAAACCATTCAGGTCGTCGTCATACTTGATTTCACTGCGTTTATTCCACTCTTCCCGAAGCTCTTTACTGCATATGTAGATATAAACCAAATGGCCGTTCTCCCGCATGCTCTGCTCAAAATCGTGATGATAATAATTTCCGGAAGGCGTAACATTTTCAACTTTTAAAGGATCAATCTTTTCGAAATCGTAAAAATCAATAACTACTTTCCCAATCAGCAACACGGGAATCACTACAATGGATAGAACCAGAAAAATTAAAGCGATCTTCTTTTTTATACTTCGTGTGGCAACAGTGAAAATTAAAAGGGTAACCAGCAATGTTCCGTAAAATGCAAAAACTCCAACCAATGATTTTAAAAGAATCAGAAAAAAAACAAGCCATACAATGAGTCCCCAAATAACGGGAGCTGAAATTTTCATTTGAAATTTATCCCTGTTCAGAAAGGACCAAGAGAGAAGAATCAGCGATAAAATCACCTGAAATGAAAACCGGATGTGCGAAATGATACTCACCGAACGGAATTCATCAATTTTCACACTGCCGGCAACAGCCAGCTTCCCGGCAATTATAAAGGTTGCAACAATCACAGAGAGCACAAATACCGATAACACAAAATAGATTCTCTTTTCAGAAAGCCGCGGAGACAAAAATATTCCAAGCGGAAAAATAATCCAGAATATCACTTTTCTGAGCTCATAAAGGGCAAATGAAAAATCAGCAGTAAACAGCGTTCCGATCAGATATACTCCGAAAATTGAAACAGGAAATAAAACGATTTTCCACGATTGGGATTTTACTGTAGGATGGTTCCATGAAAACAGCACAATGGCCTGAGACAGAAGAAAAACAGCTGAAATACTTACCAAAGCTTCTGAATATGGAAAAACCGAAGCAGTGATAATAAGGGAGAAGAAAAAAATATTCTCTCTCCATTCATTGAGCAATTGAGTTTTATGACTCATCTTCATTTGTCTGATTCAATGAATGAACGGAGAAATTGAGATTTAATTATTTGAATAAAAATGAAATTTCAAAGAAATGGGGGATTACTCCCCCACTCTTTCATTCTGTTTTACAGAAACTTTTTTTATCCTTCTGATGCTGAAACAAATAGTCTGAAAACTTCATACGATCAGGCTTTTTTTGATTTCTTCTTTTTCTTGCCTGTCGATGGCGTTCCACCGGCGGGTGCCGCCGGTCTGACTTTATGAAAATTTTTCAGATACCTGTTTAACTCATCTTCCCACTTCTCAATTACCTGAAGTTCACCCGTCAGGGTCAGGCTATCGTATTCATCATTATAAAATTCAATGATTTCATCCGGTTGATTCGCTTCCACCGGATAAAAACAGAGTTCAAGCTTATGCGCCATGTGGTAATTATTTTTATTGTCTTCCACAGTGCGGCTGATATTGGCAAGCTTGCAACTTTTAAAATTCTTAAGATTTATCTCTCTGGAAATTTCACGGTCAGTCTCTTTTTTGTAGAAAAAAAGGCATCCTGATGAATCATCCATTCCAATAATAAAATTATTACTGATTTCATGCCGGGTAATTGTGCAACCGCTCTTCTCCGCCATTGCACGGATAATATTTATAAACCGGTTCTTTTTTTTCTTCTTGCTGTACCCGACAATTAAAAAAGGCAAAATAATCACTGCAAGAAATATTATGGTGACTAAAACTATTCCTTTGTCCATTTCAATATTTTTTAAAAAATCTTTTTCTAATTTACTAACATTCAAATAAATATACTTCTGTATTGTATAAAGAAAAGCTTTTCATATTCTGCCTGACCAATAAATCAGGCAGATTCCAACGCATTGCAAAACATCCTCAAAACGTAATAATACATTTTAAGGATTTTTGAAATAGCTCTTCTCTAAAATTCGTAATAAAGTAAATTACCAGAAACCATGGAATGGAAAAAGCAGATTCGCCTTGCGCAGACGAATCGGAAAGTTTACAGATTGTAACCTATAACTGACAAATGAATTTGTCAGAATGATACTGTTTATTTTTATGATGGTTGAAAATTCCTTGAAATGAGCAGAAGAAACTGTGGAAATGGTTGACACCACCGGTTGATAGGCAGTTCCGGAAGGCAATGTAGCCTCCGAAACAAGAAAAGAGAGGTCAGAAAAATAACTGATATCACTTTTCGTTTCATCAGAATAAACGAAAGTGTCCGCAGAAATACAATGTCCGTAAAACAAAAATACCGCAACCAAATAAACTGTTGCTAAAAACAAGCCTCCTGCTATTTTAAATGTCTTTCTCACAGCGCCAAATTACTTTGAATTTTAATTCAGAATACTTTTTTCTGTCAACATTTTTCAGATTTTCTGCAATTTAACAATTAACTTCGATGTACTATGAATTTTGGACAAATTCCCCAAACCAATTAAAGCCGGCCAAGGACAAAAGCTCCGAATGTTCTTATTCAGCATTTTCAATTTTCTTTCACTGAAAAGCGCAATAACTGTTTCACTGTCTGCCCGGGAACAATATTGAAAGCCCATTGCGAAAAAAATAACGGAAAACCAAAATTGCCAAAAGTCCAAATTATTCCTATTTTTAATCCCTGAAATTGATTTCAACAAAAAACTTTAAAACACTTCTGAAAATTTTCAATCAAATAGATTATGAAACAAATTTTGACTGCCTTGTTCCTTTTTATATTTCTGCTGAATGTTTCCGCACAAAGCAACAAACTGAATATTGTTGTTATTGGATCGCATCCTGATGATTGCGATGAAGTTGCCGGCGGAACAGCCATCAAGTTTTCCAGACTTGGCCACAATGTCCTTTTTGTATCACTCACCAACGGCGATGCCGGACATCACGAAATGGGCGGCGGCGCACTGGCTAAAGTCCGGATGAAAGAGGCAGAAGAAGCAGGCAAAAGATTTGGCGTAAAGTATGTCGTGCTTGATAATCATGACGGCGAGCTGATGCCGGAGCTTCATGTGCGCCATCAGGTTATCCGCCTGATCAGGGAGTGGAATGCCGACGTGGTTATTGGGCCACGCCCGAATGACTATCATCCCGACCACCGGAACACATCAATTCTGGTTCAGGATGCTGCATACATGGTAATTGTTCCCAATGTGGCGCCCGACACGCCTCCACTGCAAAAAAATCCGGTATTTTTATATGCACAGGACGGATTCACAAAACCATATCCTTTCCAGCCGGATATTGCAATAGACATTTCCGATGTCATTGATGAAAAGGTATATGCCATGTCAGCACACAAGTCCCAGTTTTTTGAATGGCTGCCCTGGATTGACGGTGAGCTTGATTCTCTGCCAAAAACAGAAGCAGGGAAATTGGAATGGCTCAAAAACAACTGGATATTTCCCATCAGTTCCGATGTCAGAAATTCATTAAAACAATGGTATGGCGAAGAAAGGGGAAGCCGGATTTCCTATGCTGAAGCATTTGAAATATGCGAATATGGCAGGTATCCCGACAAAGAAGAGATAAAACGACTTTTTCCCATGCTCAATGACTAACAGAATTTGGGGATTATAAATAACAAGCATAAATTTACCACAATTTAATCAATTCATTTTTTGGCATGACAAATCACAAAATTAACCGGAGAAATTTTCTTTATAAATCAGCGCTTGCAAGTGCAGCCGGAGTCATTGCACCTTGGGCAGTTTCTTCTGCAAAAGGCAGTTCCACACCCCGGATGGTTACCAACGACATCTCCATTGCACAATGGGCGTTGGTTAACGAGGTGCATAAAGGAGTCTGGAAAACCCTGGATTTCCCAAAAATTGCCCGCGAGGATTTTGACATCAACGGAATTGAGTTTGTAAACACACTGTTTGAAGCCCCAACCATCAGATACCTAAACACCTTAAAACGAAATGCTGACAACCACGGCGTAAAAATGGTACTCATCATGGTGGATGATGAAGGTGAGACCTGCACTCCATCGAAGGAGGACAGAAAGCAAACCGTCATTAACCATCAGAAATGGATTGACATTGCCGCTTATCTTGGTTGCCATGCCATCCGTACAAACTGCAGGGGACCGAAAGATGCGCCCAAGGACGAAGCGCTGAAATGGGCTGCCGAAACCTATAATATGATGCTGGAATATGCCATTCCGGCAAACATCAGCGTTCTCATTGAAAACCATGGCGGACTTTCCAATGATGCCGACTGGATGGTGGCGCTGATGGAAGAGGTTGATAACTTGTACTTTGGTTCCTATCCCGACTGGCGGGAGCCGGGGCCCGATTTTGACCACATAGAATATCTCCGGAAAATGCTTCCGTATGCAGGCGGGCTCTCCTATCGCAACCAACCCACCGAAGAGATGTCTGCACAAATGATAAAAATGTCATACGATGCGGGCTACCGGGGCTGGTATGGAATCGAATCCAGCGGAAGGGACGCAATCCGACAGGGAAAAGCTTTGTTGCAAAAATATTTGAATTTATAGGATTATTTAATTTAATACAAATAGTAAAATGAACAGAAAAAATTTTATCCGAACTGCTTCCCTGATTACCGGCGCATCTGTAATGTCAGCTCCGCTGATGACTGCGAAAGCTGCCCAAAAAAGTCCTGCCGGCAAGGTAACGCTGAAAAAAGGGTTGGGTTTTGGAATGATTAAGGAGGATTTATCTCTCGTGGATAAATTCAAACTCGTGAAAGACCTGGGGTTTGACGGAGTTGAGCTGAACAGTCCGGTGGACTTCAATATTTCAGAGGTTTTGAGTGCAAAGGAAAAATCGGGCATTGAACTGCCCAGCGTGGTGAACAAGGATCACTGGCAAAAGCCGCTCTCCGACCCCGATCCGCAGGTGCGGGAGGAGTGTATAAAATCTGTGGCCAAATCACTGGAAGAGGTGAAAGCATTTGGCGGCGATACGGTTTTGGTGGTCCCCGGGGTGGTCAACGAAAATGTATCCTACGAACAGGCTTACATAACTGCTCTGGATTCATTCCGCAAATTAATCCCTTATGCTGAAAAAACAGGAATGCAGATTGCCGTGGAAAATGTGTGGAACAACTTTCTCCTGAGCCCGTTGGAAGCCAAACGGTTTGTGGATGAAATCAACCATCCGCTGATCGGCTGGTATTTCGATATCGGAAATATTTTGCGCTATGGGTGGCCTGAGCACTGGATCAAAACATTGAACAACCGGATCATGAAACTTCACATCAAGGAGTTCAGCCGGAAAATAATGAACGAAGAGGGGTTGCGCAAAGGATTTGGCGTGGAACTTCTCGAAGGCGACAACAACTGGCCGGTGGTTATGCAATCAATCCGTGAAATCAATCACAAAGGAGGCTGGCTGACAGCTGAAGTCGGTGGTGGCGATAGAAACCGGCTGAAAGATATTTCAGAAAGGATGGACAGAATCATCGCATTGCTGTAATGCGAATCCTTTGAAAAGCTTAACCCGGCAGTTTTATAAACTTCCGGGTTTTTTTCATCTCTCCCGGTGTGGAACCCGGACTTTTTCAGGAATCGTGTTCCGGAAAAACGATTCCTGCATCCGCACGGATCCGATCCAGGGTCTCCATCAAATCAAGGCTCAGCTGCCAGGGCATTCTGTCGCTTTCAATTTTTCCGCTGTCGAGGCAGTCCATTACATGAGCCGCTTCATACTGATAACCAAATCCCTGCCTGTGCTCCGATGGAAAAGTCTGGACTTCTGCACCCTCTTTCCAAAGCGTGATATTTGTCGGTGTAAACCACCTGGGATTCAAAATCATATACCCTTTTTCAAACCAGTATTCGGTTTGAGTTGGCGAATAAGCCGCAAAGCTTGAAGTGAGATTGGCCATTTCGCCATTTTCATAGCTAAAAAGGATACTGATGGATTCTTCGGAACCGGTGGAACTGAAATCGGCAAAAGTCTTAATGGCTTCGGGCTTCCCAAGGGAAGTGAGCGCCGCAAACACCGGATAAATCCCGATATCAAGCAGTGAACCGCCACCTAAAGCAACGTTGTACAATCGCTTTTGCGGGTCAAAAAATCCTTTGAATGCAAAATCAGAACGCACAACCCGGAGTTTGCCAAGCTCGCCTGAACGGATAATTTCCATGGCTTTGGTATAACTTGGCTGGAACATGGTCCAGAATGCCTCCATCAAAAAGGTGTTGTGCTCTTTCGCGCAGGCAACCATCTCCTCCGCTTCCCGCTTGTTGATAGCAAAGGCTTTCTCGCACAAAACGGCTTTTTTATTCTTCAGGCAAAGCAATGTGTGCTCATAATGATGCGAATGTGGCGTTGCCACATACACAATATCCACCAAGGGATCGGAAACCATCTCTTCGTAGCTGCCATAAGCTTTTTCAAAACCATTTTCACGGACAAAATCCTGCGCTCTTGTCAAATCGCGCGAAGCCGCCGCATAAAGACGGGCATTTGGCAGCAGCTTCAAATCGCTGCTGAATTTTTTGGCGATACGTCCGCAACCCAAAACAGCCCAGTTATATACCTTACTCATACCTGAAATTTTATAATGTTTAAAAGCGTGTCTCTCTATATTTTATTTCACCGAAAACACTAAAATTGCCACAACCGGACTTTCGGTAGTCACCATTTATTTTCCGGATATCTTTCCGAAATATAGGTAACAATACTTTCCATTCCCAGCCTGTTGAAACCTGTTTTGAGATAGTCCAGAACAAATTTTTTCATTTTATCATTAATCTGACCTTTTTCCGGCGACAGGTTTGACATCAGGCCATTAACAGCTTTAATATATGCAATTTCACGCTGCTCTCTTTTCAGCCCCGGATTGTTCCATGTCAATAAATAATCGAAAATCTTATCGGTCAAAACTGATGAATAAATCAGCGTTTCATCATTGAAATCAACAAAAGTGAAATATTCCCGCTGAAAATGCGCCAGACGTTCTGCCGGATTCAGAAAAGCATCCCGGAAAGGTTCGCGGTATAAATTGATGAAGCGGGAAACAAGCAGTTTTTCATTTTCATCAACTATCTTCTTTATAAACCCCTCACGCTCAAGCTGCAGCTGATTAAACTCGTTGGCCTTTCCACTCAGCACCGACTCTGCCTCAGCCGATGGAAGTGAAGAGGATTTTAGTCTGCTCACTTCAGAATGATGAAAATCAATACTTTTTTCAATCTGCCTGAATTGTTCCCGGAGTACTTTTTCTTTTTTCAGAAAATCAAACCAGACCCTGTTCTCTTCCGATTGTGAAATTTTCAGGCTGCCTTCGGGATTATTATAATCCGTTTCAAAGACTATGGTTTCATTGTTGAAAATGAAATCAAGCTGCTGAGGCGGTTCATCCATAACCAGCGCATAGGTCGTCTGGCCAAAAATCAGACGGTACATTCCACATACAGCATCCTTCGGAAATTCGTAACGCACCATTTTCGTCAAGCTGTTGGCACCATTTTTTTCAAGAGAGAGGGTATCAAGAGGGGTGAATTCTTCACCCGAAACCGTTCCCAAAACCACAGGTTTATCCGGCTGATTCTGGATAACCACCTGCAAGGAATAATATTGTGCTTTTGCAAAACACACCGGTAAAAAGAACAGAATCCCGATAAATAATGAAAGGAGTCTCATAAACTGCTTAATTAATTGTTTTGTCTGCCAAAAACTTCAGGAATATAGATTTTAACAATCCGCATAATTTAATCTTTTTTAAGATATTCTTTTAAAAAGTTTTAAAAAGTTTTTGTTTTTCAGAAAATTATTGTGCAAGATTCAAAAAAACCGGTTTTTTCCAGGCCTAATCGCCAGTTTTTTATTATCTTATGTATCAGCGTTATACAAAATACAAAAAGTTTTCTGTTAACATTTATTAATAATTTTTTAATTTTATTTCACAATTAACTTAATTTAATGCTATATTAGCACAGTTTTAAGACAATGTAAATAGAATATTACTTGTAGCACTACCTTTTCTCTGTTAAACCAATATTTGTACAGGTCTAACTAAATTGTGAACAATCGGGTTATCTTTCTTAACGATAACCCTTTTTTTATGCTTTCCCGGTAATATTATGTTTAAAGCGAAAAAAGAATAAAAATCCGGCAAACCCCAATCCCAAAAGATAGCCATACCAAATCCCCGTTGGTCCGACATTCATCAGAAAAGCAAAAAGGTATCCCGACGGAATTCCGGCGAGAATATATGATGCAAATGCCATAAACATGGGAATTCTCACATCCGCCATTCCCCGCAATGCACTGAGCATAATAACCTGCAACCCGTCGAAAACCTGAAAAATTGCAGCCACAATCAGCAGTTGCGCAGCCACAGCCACTACCTCAGCATCTTTGGTAAATATCAGCGGAAGGTGATTCCGGGCAAAAACAAAAACCAGCCCCATACACATCATAAACAAAAGCACCATGTGCGAGGAAGCATAAACAGCCATTTTCAAGGATTGATAATTGTTTTTTCCCAACTGGTGACTCACCCGGATTGTAGTTGCCTGCGCAATCCCCAGTGAAATCATATAGGAAAAACTTGCAAGCCCGATTGCAACCTGATTGGCAGCAAGAGGCGTTTCACCAAGCCATCCCATCATCACAGCGCCAAGGCTGAATGTCAATCCCTCAATAACAATCTGAAAACCTACCGGGATTCCGATTTTCAACAATGCAAAAATTCGCTTAATGCTATAAGCCTGGCGGTGGGCATGTGAAAAGTAGTTTTTATAGCGGGTAATCCGCAGAATGTATATGATATACATCAGCGGCATGGAAATTCTGGCCACCAAAGTCCCGATTCCGGCACCGACAAGGCCCATCGCCGGAAATCCAAGTTTGCCATAAATCAGAACATAGTTCACTGCAATATTTATCACGTTGGAAATCAGAGTGATTTGCATTGCAATTTTAGTATTTCCGATTCCTTCAAAAAACTGCTTCATCGAAAAGAAAAGCATAAACGGCAGATAGGATGCACATAAAATCAGATAATAGGGTTTTGCAAGCTCCAGCACACTGGGAGGTTGCCCCATCCGCGGAAGGAAAAAATAGGCACCCACCATAGCAAATGAGAGCACCACAGCCGTCAGAAAATGTGTAAAAATCCCATTTTTCAACCACTGCACAACCTCTTCCATCCGGTTGTTTCCGAAAGCTCTGCCAATAAGCGGCGTGGAACCGATGGTTACTCCCATCCCGAAAAACATCCCGACAGTAAAAACATTGTTCGCAAAAGCTGCCGCCGCAAGCTCGGTAGTCCCCACGTGCCCCACCATGATATTATCAGCCAGTGATACAGTGAT
Source organism: uncultured Mariniphaga sp. (assembly GCA_964624645.1). GTDB lineage: Bacteria > Bacteroidota > Bacteroidia > Bacteroidales > Prolixibacteraceae > Mariniphaga. Next base: position 56,174 of record CAZVAD010000001.1, on the reverse strand, counting down.
TTGACCTGCATGGGAAAGAATAACAGGAACAGCCAGGCGTAGATTGCTCTTATAAAACGGTATGTAATTCGCCATTTTCATGGCGCCAAAGATACGTCAATGAATTAAATGGAGAACCAAAAACTCACTTTCAGCATAAAAGCATTTTCAGCTTTAACTTTGTGAATTCCTTTCAGGCTTTCAAAAACGGAGGGCTCATAAACGTTTTGGTAGCGTGTTCGTGTGTTTGTCCAGACAAAATAGAGCGTTGAACCGGTTTTGTATTCCCAGCGTGCCACAAAGTTGGAGCGAAATTCCTGAAAATTAAAATCGGGATTGTATAAATCCAGGTTCAGCAGATTGTTCCCTTTTTCGTCTGCCAAAAATCTTTCACCTTCGTTTTGCTGAACAGCCAACGGCGAAAACCGCTCCGCGAAATGAACTGACTTTGCCCGTTCCACTTTTCTGAAATCTTCGTACCTCCCGACAGTTGCATAAGGATTTCCGTAATACTGAAAAGAGAGCTCGGGGGTGGCAAAAATTTCCGCCCTCAGGGTTGTGGTAAGCAGTTTGCGGTTTATTTTCCCGACAATGTATTCCCTGACGCCATCAATATCCGACTGTGCAACGTATTGATTGTTGTCAACTGTCTTAGTAAATTGTGTGTTGGAGTCAAAGCTTATCCATCCGGCAATCAGCCATCTGACAACGAACATATAGTTCTCGGAGTGGCCTGTTTTATCATCATTCCATGTAGCCATAGGACCGCCGCCCAAAATTAAATCCTTGCTGGGATTGGTTTGCAGAAAGAGCCGGGCCATATTTTCCCCGTCCTTGCGAAGTGCAGGACCACCGCGTAATTCGCGGGTGTCCAGATTGAAAAACTCGCGACTGCCAAACAGATCCAGTTTCCATAGATTTTTAAACTGAAAGCGAACATTTCCATGAATTTCGTCTCCAAGTTTTTCGCCTCCGTAACTCCTTTTGTGCTTTTGGTCGAAGCTGATATAATAGCTGTTCAGCACACCTTTTGGCTTATTTACCCAATAGAGGAAATTCAGCCCCTGATTGATATAGTCTGCCTGCCACAAATACCCCACATCATTCAGTTCAACACCGGGAGAGCGCCAGTCGAGCTCAACTTCCAGCCTCAATTTGCCGCTACTTTTTCCCCCGGACAATTGTCCGCCCCAGCCTTCAAGGCCGGTCAATCCTTCCTTATATTCAAGATGTCCGGCATCTTCCCGCTGAAACAGATGGCGGGGATCAAGCTGAAGATTTGCAATGGCCTGCTCACTGCCTGAAACTTTGGATGCAAACCCCTTGAAATCAACATAATATTTGCGATTTTTCCAGTAATGTAAAAAATCAACTCCTCCGGCAAATGAATTGTCCGGTAAAAAATTCAAGTGGTCTTCTTTGATATTCCGCACAACGGAAGTTACCATTCCGCCAAAAGCTGTATTTCCGTCATTGAAATCCTGTTTTAACCTCCCCACAAAATAGTTGGTAAAAGGCTCAACCCGCTCTTTTCTGTTTCCGTTGTCTGAAAAAATGGCAGCATTTTCAGCAGCAGTCATGCTGTTGATTATGCCCAATGAAAGTCCGGCGTGATTTTTTCCCGTAAGTTTTAAGGCGCTCAGTATTGTAGTCTGATCGGGCATGGACATTTTCTCCCCCGGCTGCAAACCGGGCTGATAATCCGGGGCTGCACCAATTCTCCGCGAATAAAAAAGCAGGTCACTTCCTGCATTGAAATTGAGGATATTATTTCCTTCTAAAAAAAACGGCCTTTTTTCGTCATAGAAAACTTCGTAAGCGGTGAGATTCAGCACCGAAGGATCCGCTTCAACCTGACCAAAGTCGGGATTAATGGTGTAGTCCAACGTAAAATCGGAAGTTACTCCGATTTTGCCGTCAAAACCAAATCCGGGAGTCAGCCGCTTAATCGCATCGGGAACATATTTAATTTTTGAATACGGAAGAAATTCAAAATTCCTTTTGGTGGAAATATCACGAATTCCGCGCAGCTCGCCAAAAATATAAACCATTCCCGGGGCATCCACGGGAATAAGTTTCCAGTGGTTCTCCTCGTTCAGTCTGTCAATCCATCTCCAGACGTGCATTCCCCAGATTTGCTGATCCCGTTGGGCAAATCTCAGCTGATTAAAAGGAATTCGTATTTCAGCATACCAGGCTGAATCACCGACCGATGATTTTCCATCCCAGACGGCATCCCAGTTAAAATCCCAGACATATTCCCCCAGATGCATCATATCTACTTTTTGGCCGGCAGCCGTGACGTTAAATTCAAAGGCAGTCTGCTTGTCAAAATAGGTATCCAGCGCTATGCCGGCAACATCGCCATTGTTCATGTCGCGCCGTCCCAAAACCCGGCGGATTTTTTCGGGTTCCTTGTCATCACAGGCAATGCCTACGTACAGATAATGATCATCATATAAGATTTTAATCCGTGTTTCCTGCGAAGCGGGCTGCGCCTGGTTCGGAATCTGCTGAATGAATCCACTGTCCCATATCCCCGATTCCTGCCAGCATGCATCGTCTAACCTGCCGTCAATCTTCGGTGCATCCGCAATGCGGGTGGCGTAATAAATCCGCCGGATTCCGGCATAATGATTCACCAGGGAATCATCAGACAGATTATATTCAAAATCCTGAGCGCCCACGCACAAAGACATGACAACCATTATGAAAACACTCGGAATTTTCCGGAACATTAATATTTATTAGTTTTTAAGAGATAAAGATAATATGAATTGATGAATCACAAAACAAAAGATATTCTGAAATTATTTGACTCTGTTTTTCAATGTTTCTAAAAAAGTGTTATTTCTTTCGGGCAAAAAAAGTGAATTTAGATTTATTAACATCATTTTACGGAGATAATGTAACTTCAAAATTAACTTGCATAAATAAAATATAAAGAACCTGAAATAAACAATTTAACCAAACCACAGTTATTAATTGATTGAAATTGCATATTTGAAATTAGCATTCATGAAGCATATTAAGAAAATTCTTGTAGCCAACAGGGGTGAAATTGCCATACGCATCATGCGCACATGCCGGGAAATGGATATCCGGTCAGTGGCAGTTTTTTCTGAGGCTGACCGCACTTCCCTTCATGTCAGGTATTCCGATGAAGCATACTACATCGGCAAAGCGCCATCAGCTGAAAGCTATCTGAATATTGAGAAGATCATTGAAACAGCAAAGAAAAGCGGTTCGGACGCCATACATCCTGGTTATGGTTTTTTATCCGAAAACTCGCAATTTGCCAAACGCTGCGAAGAAGAAGGTATTATATTTATTGGCCCTTCCCCCGAGGTCATTGACCGGATGGGCGACAAAATCAAAGCCCGCGAGGCAATGAAAAAAGCAGGCATTCCCATTGTTCCCGGAACGGAAGGAAGCATTGATTCTGATGAAGATGCATTCCGGGCAATCAAAGAGATCGGATTGCCGGTGATGATTAAGGCATCGGCGGGAGGCGGCGGGAAAGGCATGCGCCTCGTGCACCACGAACACGAAGTGGCTTCTGCCGTCCGCGCTGCACGCTCCGAAGCCAAAGCATCATTTGGAAACGGTTCGGTTTATATTGAAAAATATATCGCTTCACCGCACCATATCGAATTTCAAATCCTTGGCGACAAACACGGAAATGCCATCCATCTTTTTGAACGCGAATGTTCCATTCAGCGCCGGCACCAGAAAATGATAGAAGAGACTCCCTCGCCCATTATGACACCGGAACTCCGGCAAAAAATGGGAGAAGCGGCAGTGGAGGCAGCCAAAGCAGTGCAGTATGCAGGCGCCGGAACCATTGAGTTTCTGGTAGATGATGCGCTGAATTACTATTTTCTGGAAATGAACACCCGCCTTCAGGTGGAGCACCCCATTACCGAAAGGGTTTCCGGAGTGGACCTGGTCAAGCAGCAGATTAAAATTGCCGAAGGCAATCCACTGGAAATATCTCAGGATGAACTGTTTATTCGCGGACATTCCATTGAGTGCAGAATTTATGCGGAAGACCCCGACAATAATTTCATGCCAAGTTCCGGGAAGATTTATAAAATCTCTGAGCCGCTCGGATTAGGCGTCAGAACAGACGGCTATGTGTATGAAGGCTACGAGATACCCATCCATTATGACCCCATGATTTCGAAACTGATTGTCTGGGGCGGAAACAGGGATGAAGCAATCCGAAGGATGCGCAGGGCGCTGTATGAATACAAAATCACCGGGGTGAAAACTTCCATCAAATTCTTGGAACGCATAATGAATCATGCCGATTTCATTGATGGGAAATACGACACCCATTTCATTGAAAAGAACCAGGGACAACTGATTTCCGGAAAAACCTGTGAAGATTGCGAAGATATGGTGCTGATTGCGGCATATATTGATTATATGGACAAATTAAGCCAGATACACAAAAGCAGCAATCAGGGTTTTGTTCCCGCACAAAGCCGCTGGAAAAAAGCTCATTACATCAACCATTTTTAAAAGAGAGTTATGCCGGTTGAAATAAAAATTAATAATCGCACCTGCTGGGTGAACCTGCTCAGCCAGGATGGAAATCTGCTTGAAATTGAAGTGGACGGCAAAGTTTATCATGTTGATTTACTGCATACCGCCAGCGGCACTTTTTCCATTATTGAAAGCGGAAGGTCATACAATATTGAGCTTGTTCCGCAGGCACAGCCCAAAAAATATGTAGCATATACCCTCTACGACAGGTTCAATGTGGAAGTCATAGATGCCGAAGCGCGTTACCTGATTAACCGCGGCTCCAACGGCGCTGCAACAAACGAAAAAACAATTTTCTCTCCCATGCCAGGCAAGGTGGTAAAAATTCTTGTCCGCGAAGGAGATGTTGTTCGTCAGGGAGACAATGCAATCGTCATTTCTGCCATGAAGATGGAGAGTGAATACAAGGTTCCCATTGATGGAATCATTAAAAAAATTAATGTAAAGGAGGGAGATACCATTGAAGGCAATCAAACTCTGATTGAAATCGAATAAATCATTTTTTCACATGGATTTAACCACAAAATATATCCGGCTCGACCAGTATAATCAGGAGGCTGAGCTGGGAGGGGGGAAAGAGCGCATTGAAAAACAACATGCCGCAGGAAAAAAAACTGCCCGTGAGCGTGTTCTGTTGCTGCTTGACCCCGGTTCATTTACTGAAATTGACAAATTGGTAACACCAAGAAACAGAGATTCTGAAAAACAGGAACAAGTGTTTCCCGGAGACGGAGTAGTTACCGGCTACGGAAAGATCAACGGTAAACTGGTTTATGTTTTTGCACAGGATTTCACGGTTTACGGCGGCTCACTCAGCCGCGCAAATGCTGACAAGATTGTCAAGATACAAAAGCTGGCGCTGCAGATGGGAGCGCCTGTAATCGGGCTGAACGATTCGGGCGGCGCACGCATCCAGGAGGGGGTTGAAAGCCTTGCCGGCTATGCTGACATATTTTACAACAATGTCATTTCATCGGGTGTCATCCCGCAGATTTCCGCTATTCTTGGCCCGTGCGCCGGCGGCGCTGTCTATTCCCCTGCCCTCACCGATTTCATTTTCATGGTGAATGAAAAAAGCTACATGTTTGTAACCGGTCCCGAAGTGATTAAAACGGTGACGCACGAAGATGTCTCCAAAGAAGACTTAGGCGGAGCGCTCACCCACAGCTCCAAAAGTGGCGTGGCCCATTTCACCGGTGATGATGAGGAACAGGTGCTGATGATGATCAGGGAGCTGATCAGCTTTTTGCCGTCAAACAATATGGAAGACGTGCCGGTAAAAACCACCATTGACCCCTCTGACCGGGTGGAAGAAGCGCTCCAGGAACTGATTCCCGCAGATCCGAACAAACCTTATGATATGCACGATATTATCCTGAATGTGATTGACAACCATCATTTTCTGGAAGTTCAGCCCAATTATGCTAAAAATATCATTTGCGGGTTTGCAAGATTTGCAGGCAATCCGGTAGGCATTGTTGCAAATCAGCCGGCAAACCTTGCCGGGGTGCTGGACATCAATTCGTCGGTCAAGGCGGCACGCTTCGTCCGTTTTTGCGATGCATTCAATATTCCGCTCATAACCTTTGTGGATGTTCCCGGATTCCTGCCCGGAACAACTCAGGAGTTTGGCGGTATTATCAAGCATGGCGCCAAGCTTCTCTATGCTTTTTCGGAAGCCACCGTCCCGAAAATCACTATTATTACCCGCAAAGCGTATGGCGGCGCATACGATGTCATGTCGAGCAAACATATTGGCGGCGATGTGAATTTTGCATACCCGACAGCCGAAATTGCCGTCATGGGGCCTGAAGGGGCGGTAAATATCCTGCACCGAAACAAATCTGAGGAAGAGCGGGCAGATGCAGTCATCGCATACCGCGAAAAATTTGCAAATCCATACACAGCCGCATCATTGGGTTATATCGATGAAATCATTTATCCGAAGGACACCCGGAGAAAAATAATCGGCGCACTGGAGATGACCAAAAACAAAAGAAAAACCAACCCTCCGCGCAAACACGGGAATATTCCTTTATAACCGGAATATTTCGTGAGTAAACGCAGTTTCCTTACAGGGTTTAACAGAGCCTTAAATATTCTTCGGAGTTCGTAATTTTGGAGAGTAATTCCCTCTTAAATAGTACTTTTGAGAAAAAGCAAAAACAATGGGTTTACAAGTTCATCCTGATGTCCGGGGGCTTATTTTTGACCTTGACGGCACACTTTCCGATTCCTTGCCGCTACATCTGGCCAACTGGAATGCAATCGGCGAAATGTTCGGATTTAAGTTTGATCCGCAGATTATGGCTGAAATGACCGGACGTTCCACCATAGCGTTTGCCCGCAGGATTGTGGATGAATATAACCTTACCGTTGAGCCGGAAAAAATCGTGGAGTTAAAGCAAAGTTCATTCTGGAATTCTGCTGAATTACTCGTTCCTGTGGAAGAAATCCTCTCCATCGTCAAAGAATATTACGGGAAACTGCCGCTGGCCGTTGGTACCGGGGCAAGCCGGAAGAGTACCGAAATTCAGTTGAGGCAGTTAGGCATTACCAACTGTTTTGACGCCGTGGTTACGTCGAACGACGTTACCCGCCACAAACCCTATCCCGATACTTTTTTGGAATGTGCACGGATTATGGGGGTTGAACCTGCTTTATGTCAGGTTTTTGAAGATGGCGACCTGGGAATTGAAGCAGCCAGAAGCGCAGGGATGATTGTTACGGATGTCCGGCCACACATCAATTACGGCAATTGGCTGAACAAATAAGAGAATTCAACTGCAAGAGCAGGAAAATTATCAGTAGGCAAAAAGTGGAAAGTCTTTCATCAGCTGATGCACCTTTTCACCTGTTGCCCGAATGATTTTATCGTTGTCAATATTTGAAATCACATGGTCTATCATCTCCACAATCACCGGCATCAGATTTTCCTTTACCCCGCGGGTTGTGATGGCCGGCGTTCCGAGGCGCAGGCCTGAAGTCTGGAACGGCGAACGGCTGTCAAACGGAACCATATTTTTATTCACGGTAATTTCTGCCTGCACCAGAGCATTCTCCACCTGTCTTCCGGTGATATCCGGAAATTTCGTACGCAGATCAATGAGCATGGAATGGTTATCCGTACCGCCGGAAATCACTTTGTACCCCAGGTCAATAAATGCCTTTGCCATGGCGCGTGAGTTTTTCAGAACCTGTGTCTGATATTCGGTGAATTCGGGAGCAAGCGCTTCATGGAATGCAACGGCTTTGGCTGCAATGACATGTTCCAGCGGCCCGCCCTGATGCCCCGGAAAAACTGAAGAATCAAAAAGCGAGGACATCGAGCGAACTACACCTTTGGGAGTTTTAACGCCCCAGGGATTTTCAAAATCCTTACCCATTAAAATGATTCCACCCCGTGGCCCACGGAGGGTTTTGTGCGTTGTAGAGGTCACAACATGAGCATATTTCAGCGGATTATCCAGTAACCCAGCAGCAATCAACCCAGCCGGGTGAGCCATATCGACCATAAGTAGCGCGCCAACCCGGTCAGCTATTTCGCGCATTCTCCGGTAATCCCATTCGCGGCTATAGGCAGAAGCGCCGGCAATAATCAGCTTTGGCCTGTGCCCGGTGGCCAGGGATTCCATTTCATCATAATCCACCTGTCCTGTTTCTTCATTCACGCGATACCCTACCGGGTTATAGAGTATTCCCGAACTATTCACCGGCGAACCGTGCGAAAGATGTCCGCCATGGGAAAGATCAAAGCCCATGAATGTATCTCCCGGATTCAGAATAACACTTAAAACTGCCGCATTGGCCTGTGCTCCCGAATGAGGCTGTACATTCGACCACTCAGCGCCAAATAATTTATTCAGGCGGTCAATGGCCAGTTGCTCAGACTGATCCACAAACTGGCAACCTCCGTAATACCTGCGCCCGGGATAACCCTCGGCATATTTGTTGGTCAATACGGAACCCATCGCTTCCATAACCTGATTGCTCACGAAATTTTCTGAAGCAATCAACTCAATCCCGTTCAATTGCCGCTCATGTTCCTTTTTGATAATCTCAAAAATCAGTGAATCTCTTTCCATTTTTGCGTAAATTTTGAAAACAATCGCCAAAGGTATAATATTTTAAAAAAGTCATGGGAAATTATATCCGGGAAAACTCACTATTTTTGAACAGTTAATTTTAAAAGATTTAAACGATTGAAAAAAGTAATGCGACGTCCCCCTTTTTTAAGCGCTTTATGCCTGCTCACATTTATGGGCAGCAGCATTGGATTTTTTGGCTATTTCCTGGCATCTCTCTTTTTTGAAAAAACAACTGAGCTTATTGTCGAGTATTCATCATGGCACACAACCGAAGCGCTTTCACCGGCATATTTCACTCTTTTGATGGCGCTTTATGCGCTCTCACTCACCGGTGCCATCAGAATGTGGAAACTGCACCGGGATGGATTAATGCTCTATGTCATTGCACAATTGTCAATCCTTTTCATTCCGGTCATCTGGAATGACTGGCAGGCATTGTCGCACACCAATACGATTTTTACCACAATATTTATTGTTGGATATTGGTTAAACCGAAAGAACTTCACCACAAGACATTAAATGCCAAGCAGTACTTTTCCGGCTTCTTTTCCACCGGTCAGCAGTCGTTCGGGATTTTCAATGAATTCCTTAATCTTCAGGAGAAAACTCACCGAATCCTTTCCGTCAATGACGCGGTGATCGTAAGATAAGGCGATATACATCATCGGGCGGATGACCACCTGTCCGTTCATTGCCACAGGCCGCTCCACGATATTGTGCAATCCAAGAATTGCCGACTGGGGCGGATTGATAAGCGGTGTAGAAAGCAGGGAACCAAATACGCCTCCGTTGGTAATGGTGAAAGTTCCGCCGGTCAGTTCATCAACAGTGATTTTTTTGTTACGTGCTTTTTCGGCAAGTTCCTTTATCTCCAGCTCTATCTGAGCAATCGTTTTCACCTCGGTATTCCGTATAACAGGAACCATCAAACCTCTGGGGGTGGAAACCGCAATGCCTATATCAACAAAACGGGGCGAAATAATTTCCTCGGTGTCAAACTGTGCATTCACCATCGGATGAAAATCCATGGCCACCGTTGCCGCTTTGGCAAAAAATGACATGAATCCTAATTTGTAGCCATATTTCTCCACAAATTGCTGCTGGTATTTTTTTCTCAGTTCTATAACACGGCTCATATCCACTTCATTGAAAGTGGTGAGCATGGCGGTTTCATTTTTCACAGCCACAAGGCGCTGGCTCAATTTGCGCCGCAGTGCAGTCAGTCGGATTTTATCCACTTCGCGGGTAGCCTGTGCAGGCTGAGCGCCAACTGCCGGAATCTCAGGCAGGGCATTTTTAGCGCTGATTACCGCCTCGACCTCTTTCTTGCCAAGTCGTTTCAGTCCCTGAAGCACCTCTTCCACAGAAATTTCATGTTCCTTCATCAGCTCTTTGGCCAACGGCGTCACCCGCACCTGCTCTGTTCCCGGAGAACTTTGTTCTTCGGGCAGTTTTTCTTCCCCGGCAATTTCAGGCCGGCTCTCTGTCACCTCTTCCTGAACCACAGGAGTTTCCTCCTGAACCGGAAGTGCAGCAATTTCTTCAGGCTTGCTTTCTTCCACGCCTTCCGGCGGTTTTACGCTGGTATCAATGGTACAGGCAACTGCGCCCACACTTACCGCTTCGCCTTCGGCTGCAAGAAATTCAATTTTTCCGGCATGAGACGCAATGATTGTCAGGGTGGCTTTATCCGATTCCACTTCGGCAATTTCCTGATCTTTAGCAACCCATGCGCCATTTTCTACAAGCCATGCACCAATTTCCACTTCAACAATAGATTCTCCCGGACTGGGAACTTTAATTTCTACTATCATTTCCGGTTTTTATTAAGAGACAACAACTTCTTCTTTTTGAAATATTTCCGACAAAATCTTTTCCAGTTCTTTGACATGTTTTCCCATCAGTCCAACTGCCGGACTGGCGCTTTCCGGACGGGAAACCACTTTAAAATTCAAGGCTCCCAGCTTTCTGTTGAAAAAAGGCCAGACACCCATATTTTCCGGTTCATCCTGAGCCCAAATCAGATCTGTGGTATTGTACTTTTTCAAAATCTCCTGAATCTGTTTCACGGGAAGCGGAAAAATCTGCTCCAGACGCACAATGGCTATATTGGTCAGCCCGTTCTCCATCTTATACTTGAGCAAATCATAATAGAGCCTGCCGGAAGTAAGCACCAGCCTGTCAACCAGTTCGGGAACTGCATCCGGATCATCAATAATTTCCATGAAGCGACCTTTTGCGAGGTGTTCAACCGTTGAAACCACCATAGGATGGCGCAGCAGACTTTTGGGAGTGAAAACGACAAGCGGCAGCCGCATTTTCATTTTCACCTGTCTGCGCAGCAGATGAAACATATTCGCCGGCGTAGTCGGCATCACTACCTGCATGTTGTTGTTGGCCGACAGTTCAAGAATCCGCTCAATGCGCCCGCTGGAGTGTTCGGGTCCCTGCCCTTCGTATCCGTGAGGCAGCAAAAGCACCAGATTGTTCATCAATCCCCATTTTTCAAAAGCGGAAGAGATGTATTGATCCACAATTGCCTGCGCCATGTTCACAAAATCGCCAAACTGCGCTTCCCAAATGGTCAGTCCGTTGGGTTTTCCCAGGGCGTAGCCGTACTCAAATCCCAAAACGGCATATTCAGAAAGCGGTGAATTATAGACATGAAAAGTGGCCTGATCTTTTGAAATATGTTTGAGTGGAAAATATTTTTCATCACAGCCTTCCACCACAAACGAAGCATGGCGATGGGCAAACGTGCCGCGTTCGCTGTCCTGTCCGCTCAGACGCACGGGGTGGCCTTCTGCAACCAATGTGCCGTATGCCAGCAACTCAGCCATTGCCCAATCGAGGCGATTATCCAGCATCATAATGCGCCGGTCGGACAAAATGCGGTTTACTTTTTTGAAAAAAGTACGGTCTTCGGGCAAACTGTTTATAGAATCGGCAATTTTAAAAATTGTTTTTGCCGGAACCCCTGTCTCCACAGATTGATGAAACATGGATTTGCTCGGCATCTCATATTTCGCATATTCATCAATCAGAAACTTCCGGATTCTCAACCGGTCTATTTTCTCGGATTCTGTATATTTTTCTTCCAGAAACTGATCAAAATCACTCACTCTCTTTTTGGATTCTTCAAGAGACATGATTCCGAGTTTTTCCAGTTTATCTGCATAAATATCACGCGGATTCGGGTGTTTTTCAATAATTTTATAAAGCATGGGCTGAGTGAAACGAGGCTCGTCTCCTTCGTTGTGCCCGTATTTGCGGTAGCAGAGAATATCAATAAACACATCGGTATGGAATTTCTGGCGGAACTCCATAGCCAGTTCAATGGTGTAAACCATCGCTTCAACATCGTCGCCGTTCACATGAAAAACGGGTGAGCGGGTTACTTTTGCCACTCCGGTGCTGTAGGTACTTGAGCGGGCATCCAGATAAGATGTTGTGAACCCCACCTGATTGTTCACCACAAGGTGGATGGTGCCTCCGGTTCTGTATCCGTTGAGCTGCGACATCTGAATGGTTTCATAAACCACTCCCTGCCCTGCAATTGCCGCATCACCGTGTATAATGATTCCGGCAGCCTTGCTGTAATTGCTTTCGTAAACCGAGTTGATTCGCGAACGGGTCATCCCCTGAACAATGGGAGCGACAGCTTCAAGGTGCGAAGGATTGGGCAAAAGCTTCAGTTTTACATTTTTCCCGTAATCAGTCTGAACTTCGTTCTCATAGCCCAAATGGTATTTGACATCACCTAACCAGATATCTTCCTCGTACTCTTTGCCATAAAATTCCTTGAAAATATTTTCATACGGTTTTTCAAGGATATTGGCCAGAACATTCAGCCTTCCCCGGTGAGCCATACCAATGATAAACTCTTCAATACCTAATTCCGCGCCCCGTTCAATGATTGCATCAAGGGCAGGAATCAAGCTCTCGGCGCCCTCAAGGGAAAAGCGTTTTTGCCCGACAAACTTTTTATGAATAAAGTGCTCAAATCCGGCAGCTATTTTCAGATGATAAAAAATATCCCGTCTCTTTTCATCCGAAAACTTTCCCGTATTGCGACTGCTTTCCATCTTTTCCTTCAGCCACTGCACCATTTCCGGCTCCCTCACATAAAGGTATTCAACACCAATTGAATGGCAATAGGTTGCTTCCAGGTGCTCTACAATATCCTTCAGCTTGGCAGGACCAATGCCAATATCTTTTCCGGCCTGAAATGTAGTTTCCAGATCATCCTTTGACAATCCGAAATTTTCAATATCCAGCGTCGGGGAATATTGGCGCCTCGCCCTCACGGGATTGGTTTTCGTAAATAAATGCCCGCGCTGACGGTAACTGTGAATCAACTCGAAAATAGCAAATTCTTTCTGCATATTCTGGTCAACCACTGAAGTTTCCTGAGCAGAATATCCGGTGCGCGCCAGTTCAAACCCGGCAAAAAAATGCTGCCAGCTTTTATCAAGCGCTGCCGGGTCTTCAAGATATAATTTATACAGGTCATCAATTGCTTCCTGTTCCTGATTTCCAACCGATGAGAATTTATCCATTGCTTAAATAAATTTATCCTAATTGTGATTAAATTAAAAACAACACAGCATTTCAAATGTTCCTGAAATCCTGCATTGCAGCTACAAATTTAGCCTTTAACCGGAAGGTTCCAACAAAAAGCAGATTTATTCTTTTTATGGCCAATAGTTATCCGAAAAAACGGGAGGAAAAAACATTCTTTTGAAAAAAGATTCCGGATGGTTTCTGGTGTAAAACGGACAAAACCGGAGCATTGCGAAAGTTTCGGCAGCTCCCCGGCAAACAGGGCAATTTATCCCAAAGATTTAGTGCATTACTCAAAACTGTAATGCTTCCGGATTTTTGACCGGATATCCCATACGCATTCAAGTCCTGCCGGAAAAATCAGATAATCGCCGGGCTTCACTGTTATCGTATCAAATTCGGAAACAATGTCTGCCACTCCTTCAATAATATAACAATGTTCTGTTTTATCGAAATACCAGTCAAATTTATCTTCATCATGCTCCCATACGGGCCAGTCGAAAACACCGGCTTCCTCCAACTCGTCATGGTCGGGTTGTTCAATCTCTATTCTCATTGTTTTGATTTTTTGCAAAAATAAAAAAGAAACCAACTTCAAGGCATCAAACAGAAAATTAAAATACACTTTATTCCAAAACGTTAAAAGCACCCGGGCAAGCAATTTCCAAACAGGGATTCACGGAAGTTTTTATTCTTTTCTGAATCATCTGTTTGTTAGCAACTGAAAAATTTTTCCTTACTTTTGGCCTGCACTTTAATTTCTTATGGCTTGAATGCAAAGCTTTACTTGTTTTTCATCTTTTTGTCTGTTGCTGCCGTGGCATCTGCGCAGCCGGCAATACAGGCTATAAAAGTCAGTTCGCCTCCGCATATTGACGGGAATGTTTCGGAAGAGGTCTGGAATGAAGCATTTGTCGTAAGCGATTTTTATCAGCGCGAACCGAATCCGGGAGCTCCGGTTTCCCAAAAAACGGAGTTTTTGGTTTGCTACGATGAGCACAATATCTATTTTGCCGTGAAATGCTGGGATGAACCGGGAAAAATCACCGCCAAGGAGATGGCGCGGGATGTGAGCTTAGGCAACGACGACCGGATTCAGATTATTCTGGACACCTACAATGACAAACGCAACGGATACTGGTTTCAGATTGGGCCGCGCGGCTCAATCGGCGATGCGCTGATCAGCGAAAACGGCGCTGCATTCAATAAGGAATGGGATGGCCTTTGGACAGGAAAAGCGGGCATCAGAGACTGGGGGTGGGAAGCAGAAATTGCCATTCCGTTCAAATCATTAGGGTTCGACAAATCGAATACAAAATGGGGAATCAAGTTCATCCGCCACATTGTGAGCAATATTGAGTCCTCCTACTGGCCTGTTGCCAACCTGAACACCCACCGGTTTCAGGTTTCCGATGCAGCAATTCTGGATGGAATGGAAGGCATGACCCAGGGTATCGGCCTGGATATATCCCCATATGTTGTTGCAGGCCTCAATTCCGGAAAAGGGGAAAAAAGCGAGCCAAAACTCACCGGTGGTGTCGATCTGTTTTATCAGATAACGCCAAATCTGCGCTCGTCGCTAACTATAAATACCGATTTTGCAGAAACCGAAGTGGATGACCGCCAGATCAACCTTACCCGCTTCAGCCTTCATTTTCCTGAAAAGCGAAACTTTTTCCTGAATGGCGCCGGTTATTTCCAGTTTGGCATTGAAGGCGATGATGAAAGTCCTGTGGCAAAACGAATCATTCCGTTTTTTTCCCGAAGAATGGGACTTGATGAAAACGGGTTACCCATTCCCATCAATTTTGGCGGAAAATTGACCGGGCAGCACAAAAACTGGAACATCGGACTGCTGCACATCAACGATGATCGTCAGACGAAAAATCACAATTTTTCGGTGATGCGTGTTTCCCATAATATTGGAAAACAGTCGTCCGCAGGAATTATCGGAACCTACGGGAATACCCTTTCCGACTCTTCCAATTTGGTAATTGGCGCCGACCTGAAACTGTCCACCTCAACATTTCAACAAAACAAAAATGCTTCACTCCATTTTTTCGGACTGAAATCGAATACTGGCGGAATGAAAGAAGACGACAGCGCCTGGGGAGGCCAGTTCTCCTACCCCAACGACCTTGTGAAAGCAAGACTCGGATACCATGAAATCGGGAAAAACTTTGTTGCAGGGATGGGGTTTGTTCCACGCACCAACATCAAGGAGAACTATGGAGAATTTGAGCTTGCCCCCCGCCCCGGAAAATGGGGAATTATGCAGGTGATGACCGGCGGTTCCTTTAACAACATAAAAAACCTTGAAACAGGAGAGCCTGAAACGGCAGAACTGAAAATTAAACCTCTCGGGCTCCGATTTTTCTCAGGAGAAGCGATAAGCTATTCACTGATCAATCAATTTGAACAGCTGTATGAAAATTTCAATATTTTTGAAAATATTCAAATAAAGGCAAACGCATATACCTGGTGGCGTCACCAGTTTGATTTGACAACCAAAGGCGCGCGAAACCTCTGGGGCGAAGCGGCCTACGGATTCGGGGAGTTTTATGACGGCAGTCGCCGGGATATTAAGCTGAAAGCAAACTGGAAAGTGGCAGTGCCCTTTTTCATTGGCGGAGCATTCATTCAAAACCGGGCAGAACTTCCAGGGGGAAACTTCACGGCAAATATCTACCAGCTCAATGCAAACATTCTATTCAGCCCGGATATCACACTCTACAACTTTCTGCAATATGACAATGCCAGCAAAATTGCAGGATGGCAATCCCGGTTCCACTGGATTCTGAAACCCGGAAACGAAATCATCGTAGCGTGGAATTCACGTTTTCTGAAAAATGAGAAATTATTTTTCTTAGATGAAAGTGCACTCAGAATAAAGTTGAAATACAATATCAGACTTTGATATGAAACAATATCAATTTTTTTTCGTTATATTTGGAGAAAAACAACAAGCTGCACTAAAAAACAATTACATTCAGCAAATAATCAGACCGGAGAGACAATAAATCCCCAAAAATGTTACCATTTCAATCTTTTTATTACTTAATATTAAAAGAGTTGGGTTAAGATTAACGATGATTAAAAAATGGAAAATTAATTTTGGCATATAATTACTATTTACTATTATTGCAGCAGATTTTCAACAAAATTCCAACTCCACATTATTTTATTTCAAAACCCGATAACTGTTACAGGTTATTCAAACATTATTAATTAGTTACGACAATGTATGACATTTTAGAATTGAATAAGAAGCTCGTTCCTGAGTTGCGTGATATTGCCAAGGAGCTAAGCATCAAACGTGTTGAATCTTACAAAAAACAAGATCTAATATACAAGATTCTCGATACTCAAGCCATTCAGGAAGCTGAAAAAAATGTAAAAAGGGGCGCTTCAAAAGAACAGAACGCTCAGAAGAAAGAGGAACGCACCACTTTTAAGAATTTTCTCAGAAAAAGGCAAGACCCTCCCAAAGAAGAGGCGCCTCCGCAGGAAAATGAGAACACCCAAAAAGGCAAGAGCCGGCAGCACCGTGAGCGGACAGAGCCGGCAGCCAAACCCGAACGGGTGGAAGTTCCAGTAGAAACTCCTGAATCAGCGGAAAGCCCGGCTCAGTCGAGGCAGGAAGAGATCAACGCCATCATTCAGGGAATCAACAAAAAAGCCAAAGCACAAAAAGAAAAAATGAAGCCGAAGGCTGACAGCACGGACACACAGGATGCCGGAACGCCTCCTGCCAGAGCCAAAGCCCATCAACCTGAAAGACCGGCGACAGCCGCTAAAAAAATTGAACATAAAAAATTTGAGCAGCGGGAGGCCACAGAAAAACCTCAACAAATCGCACACGAACAGGAAAAACCAAAACATCACAGAACCGATCAGCGGGAGCAAAAAAACACCCAGCACAAGCAACGGAACGGCAGATTTTATGAATTTGACGGAATAGTGACCAACACCGGGGTTCTGGAAGTACTGCAGGATGGTTACGGTTTTTTGCGCTCATCAGATTACAATTACCTGAATTCACCGGACGACGTCTATGTTTCGCAATCGCAAATCAAGCTCTTCGGATTGAAAACCGGGGATACAGTTACCGGAACTATTCGTCCGCCGAAAGAAGGTGAAAAATATTTTCCTCTCATAAAAGTATCTGAAATAAACGGCAGAAGCCCTCAGTTTGTCCGTGACCGCGTTCCTTTTGACCACCTCACCCCGTTGTTTCCAGATGAAAAATTTGAAATCACCGGGAAAGGCCATGATAATATCTCCACGCGCGTGGTGGATATGTTTGCCCCCATCGGAAAAGGACAGCGCGGACTCATTGTGGCACAGCCCAAAACCGGGAAAACCGTGTTGCTTAAAGAAATTGCCAACGCAATTGCAGCAAACCATCCGGAGGTATATATGATAGTCCTGCTGATTGATGAGCGCCCGGAGGAAGTTACCGATATGGCCCGGAGCGTGAATGCTGAGGTTATAGCATCAACCTTTGATGAGCCGGCAGAAAAGCATGTGAGAGTGGCCAACATTGTGCTCGAAAAAGCCAAGCGGCTTGTGGAATGCAGACACGATGTGGTGATTCTGCTCGACTCCATTACCCGCCTTGCACGGGCATACAATACCGTTCAACCGGCATCCGGGAAAGTGCTGTCAGGAGGGGTGGATGCAAATGCCTTGCACAGACCCAAACGCTTTTTTGGCGCTGCAAGAAATATCGAAGAGGGCGGCTCGCTCACCATTCTGGCAACAGCGCTGACAGAAACCGGTTCAAAAATGGACGATGTCATTTTTGAAGAGTTCAAAGGAACCGGAAATATGGAACTGCAACTTGACAGGAAACTCTCCAACAAGCGGATTTTCCCATCAGTGGATATCCCCGCTTCAAGCACGCGCCGCGAAGACCTGCTCATCCAGAAGGAAATTCTGGACAGGCTCTGGATATTGCGCCACTATCTTGGCGACATGAATTCGCTGGAAGCCATGGAGTTTATCAAGACAAGGCTCATGCGCTCCAATTCCATCGCCGAGTTTCTGGCATCAATGAACGACAGTTAGTCAGCTCGCAATAATTAGAAATTTAAAAAGCAGGTGAATTCACCTGCTTTTCTTATTTTTAATAATTATAAATTACATAAAATATTCATTTTTGACATCTTCACATTACAAAATTTGCCAAATTCTGTTATTTTTGTAAAAAAATATAGATTTTGGAATTCTTTCACTTAGCACATAAGACACTTCTTGAAAGCACACACCTGACACTTAGCCGGGAGCTGCTTAACACCATAGACTGGTCAGACCGTTTGATTTGCATAAAAGGTTTTCGCGGAGTTGGCAAGACAACCTTTCTGCTTGACTATCTGAAACAAAAGTTCCCGGATGACAGCACGGTTCTTTACGTAAACTTGAATGACTTCTATTTCACCCGAAGAACAATCATCTCATTTGCAGATGAATTTGTAAAGAAAGGCGGAAAGGTTCTGCTTTTGGATCAGATTCAGAAATATCCGAACTGGGCAAGAGAGATCAAGCAATGTCACGACAGGCTGCCCGGATTGAAAATTATTTTCACCTCCTCTCCGGTTATGCGTATCGTTGAGGAGCATCCGATTCTGAGAGGAATCATCAAAATAAAACATCTGGAAGGGCTTTCGTTCCGTGAATATCTGAATCATGCCACAAGTAATAATTTTCCGGTCTATTCCCTGGAAGATATAATCAGCAACCATTTGGACATTTCACAAACCATTGTTTCCAAAGTCCGCCCGCTGGCATATTTCGGAGAGTATATAAAAAATGGATTTTACCCCTATTTTATCGACAACCTGAATTTTTACACCAACGAACTGCTGAAGCACATTAATCTGGCGCTTGAAATAGACATCCCCTATATCAACCAGATTGAACTGAAATATTTGTCAAAACTCAGAAAGCTTTTACACATCATTGCCCTGGAGACCCCATTGTCGCCCAATGTAAGCAAACTTGCAACGGACATCGAAGCCTCCCGGGCAACCGTAATGAACTATTTACGATATCTGAAAAATGCCAGGCTTATTCAGTTGCTCTACTCTAACAATGATGAGAATGAGATGAAAAAGCCGGATAAAATATATATGCACAACACCAACCTGCTTTATACCATTGCCCCCAACAATGCCGAAAAGATAAATCTAAGACACACATTTTTTTATCATCAGGTTGGGTATCTGTATCCTGTAAACAGCTCCGCGCGGGCTGATTTTCTGGTGGACAATTCACATCATTTTGTGGTTGGCGGCCATAAGCTGCAGCCTGAAAAGGGACAACTTGCCGCTGCCGACATGCTGGAAACCGGCAGCAAGAATACGATACCTCTCTGGTTGTTTGGCTTTTTATATTAAGAATGTTTTTGAACTTAAAATATTAAAATTTGTAACAAAGGAGACTAATAATGGCAAAGCAAAAGAAATTTATCACCTGTGACGGAAATTACGCAGCTTCCCACATCAGCTATATGTTTAGCGAAGTTGCCTGTATCTATCCGATTACCCCATCTTCCAACATGGCTGAATATGTTGACGAATGGGCTGCCTACGGCAGAAAAAACATGTTTGGCCGTCCTGTCCGGCTGGCCGAGATGCAAAGCGAGGGCGGCGCTGCCGGCGCTGTTCACGGAGCGCTACAGTCCGGAGCGCTGGCAACGACCTACACAGCATCCCAGGGCCTGCTTCTGATGATTCCGAACATGTATAAAATTGCCGGGGAACTACTGCCCACCGTATTTCATGTCAGCGCCCGGGCAGTTGCTGCACATGCGCTCTCCATTTTTGGCGACCACAGCGATATCTATGCCGCACGCCAGACCGGATTTGCCATGATTGCCGCCGGATCGGTTCAGGAAGAGATGGACCTGGCCGGAGTAGCCCACCTGGCAACACTCAAATCAAGGGTTCCTTTTATCGCTTTCTTCGACGGATTCCGTACTTCCCATGAAATACAGAAAATCGAAGCCATCGAAATGGAAGACATTGTTCCGCTCATTGACCAGGAAGCATTGCAGGAATTCCGCAACCGTGCGCTGAATCCTGAAAATCCCGTTTTGCGCGGCACCGCACAAAACCCGGATATTTTCTTTCAGGCGAAAGAATCCGCCAACCGGTTTTATGATGCCGTTCCGGATATCGTCGCAAACTATATGAAAGAGGTTTCAAAAATCACCGGACGCGAATATCAACCATTCAGCTATTATGGAGACCCTGACGCAGAGCATATTATTATTGCAATGGGTTCGGTAACCGAAACCATCAAGGAGACAATAGATTACCTCAGGTCTCAGGGCAAAAAAGCGGGAATGCTTGCCGTGCATCTTTTCCGTCCGTTTTCTGCAAAATACCTTTTTCAGGCGCTCCCAAAAACCGTAAAGCGCATTGCTGTGCTTGACCGCGCCAAAGAGCCCGGAGCAGCCGGCGAACCTCTCTACTTAGACGTCAAAGCTCTTTTTTACGGAAAGGAGAATGCTCCCGTAATTGTTGGCGGACGCTATGGATTAGGCTCAAAAGATACCACGCCGTCGCAGATTCTTTCAGTGTATGAAAATCTGGAAAAAAGCGAACCGAAAAGTGATTTCACCATTGGAATTGTAGATGATGTTACTTTCAAATCTCTCCCGCTGAGAGAGGAGATTGACATTTCTCCCGAGGGAACCTATCAGGCAAAATTTTATGGACTGGGATCAGACGGAACGGTTGGAGCCAACCAGAACTCCATCACCATCATCGGGGATTCCACCGACAAATATTGCCAGGGTTATTTCCAGTATGACTCCAAAAAATCCGGAGGTTTCACCTGTTCACACCTGCGGTTCGGAGACCACCCCATCCGCTCCACCTATCTTGTGAACACTCCCGACTTTGTGGCGTGTCACGTGCCGGCATACGTTCACATGTATGACGTGCTCAAGGGACTTAAAAAAGGCGGTTCATTCCTGCTGAACTCTACCTGGGATGCGGAAGAGACCAAAAACCGCCTGCCCGACCACATGAAGAAATACCTGGCGGAAAACGATATCCAGTTCTATATTATCAACGGCACAAAGTTAGGCGAGGAGATCGGACTGGGAACCCGCACCAACACCATCATGCAGTCTGCCTTTTTCAAAATCACCGGAGTGATTCCGTACGACATGGCAGTGCATGAAATGCAGAAAGCGATTGTCAAATCCTACGGCAGAAAAGGCGAGAAGATTGTAAACATGAACTTTGCCGCTGTGGAAGCAGGCGGAAAAAACGTACATAAAGTTGAAATTCCGGAGGAGTGGAAAAACATTGAGGTGAAAGAGACCAACGGAGTCTCTGACCGTCCCGAATTCATTGTAAAAGTGGTGGACACCATCAACAATCAGAAAGGCGACGACCTTCCTGT
The DNA here is from genome assembly GCA_964624645.1 of uncultured Mariniphaga sp. Taxonomy (GTDB): domain Bacteria; phylum Bacteroidota; class Bacteroidia; order Bacteroidales; family Prolixibacteraceae; genus Mariniphaga. Next base: position 34,575 of record CAZVAD010000001.1, on the reverse strand, counting down.
CTCCACATTCAAAGGCATTGAAGACGGCACATTCCCGCTTGGCACCGCTGCCTATGAAAAGCGCGGCGTGGCTGTCAGCGTACCTGAATGGCAGGCTGAGCACTGCATCCAGTGCAACCAGTGCGCATATGTTTGTCCTCATGCAGCAATCCGTCCGTTCCTGCTGACTGACGAAGAGCTCGACAAAGCGCCGGAAGGAACCGAAACCCGTGTGGCCATACCAACGAAAGTGTTCAGCAACCTGAATTACAGAATTCAGGTGAGTGTACTTGACTGTACGGGTTGCGGAGTTTGTGTTGAAGAGTGTCCTTCAAAGATAAACTCGCTGGTTATGAAACACATGAGCACACAAACGGACGAAATTAAGCGCTGGGACTACATGGTTAATGAAGTTTCGCTGAAAGAAAAAGTCGTTGACCGCACAAAATCAGTTAAAAACTCACAGTTTGCCCAGCCCCTGTTTGAATTTTCCGGAGCATGCGCCGGATGCGGGGAGACCCCCTACATCAAACTCATCACCCAGCTTTACGGTGAAAGAATGATGGTGGCCAATGCAACGGGTTGTTCATCAATTTATGGCGGCTCTGCACCTTCAACCCCCTATTGCGTAAACCAGGATTCCGGATTTGGCCCGGCGTGGGCAAATTCGCTCTTTGAAGACAATGCCGAGTATGGCTTCGGCTTTGCCGAAGGCGTAACCGCGCAACGCAACCGGATTGAAGACATCATGCTGCGTGCACTCAGCAATGGGGCAACCGAAGCCGAAAAAGAAGCTTTCCAGGCATGGATTGACAACAAAAATAACGGAAGCACAACTGCTGAAGTTTCTGAAAAAGTGCTGGAGGTTATTGCCAACAGCAAAAGCAATTATGCCAAGGAGATTTTGAGCCTGAAGCAATACCTCGTCAAAAAATCAGTATGGATTTTTGGCGGCGACGGCTGGGCTTATGATATTGGTTATGGCGGCCTGGATCATGTCATGGCCAGTGGCGAAGACGTGAACGTACTGGTGATGGATACCGAAGTTTATTCCAACACCGGCGGACAGGCATCCAAGGCAACGCCAATCGGGGCGGTTGCAAAATTTGCCGCATCGGGCAAAAAAATCCGCAAGAAAGATTTGGGCGCCATGATGATGACCTACGGTTATGTATATGTGGCACAGGTAGCCATGGGAGCAAGCCAGCCGCAGTACCTCAGGGCGCTGAGGGAAGCAGAAGCCTATCCCGGACCGTCCATCATCATTGCCTATTCACCATGTATTGCCCACGGACTACGTGCAGGCATGAGCAGCTCCATGAAAGAGGAAAAAAGAGCTGTGGAATCGGGCTACTGGTCACTTTTCCGTTACAATCCGCTGCTGGAAAACGAAGGTAAAAATCCATTCCAATTGGATTCAAAAGAACCTGACTGGAGTAAATTCCAGGATTTCCTGAATGGTGAAGTACGCTACACCTCATTGAAAAAATCATTCCCGGCAGAGGCCGATGAATTATTCGGGGCAGCCGAAGAAAATGCAAAATGGAGGCACAGCTCTTATAAAAGACTGGCAGCCATGGATTTCTCAATAGTTGAGGAACAATAATCAACCAACTTTTTAACAAATTTTAAGCAGCAGCCGGGGTGTTTCACTCCGGCTGTTTTTGTTGACATTGTATTTTCTGCTATTTCCTGATTGTGAACAGATGAGGTATAAAATTTCAGAAAACCTCAAGTTTTTTATCACCTCCCAAAAACTCCAGATTTCTTTTTATCCCTTTATACCCAGCCCGCTTCACTGCCGAGTTTTTGAACAACTCATTGAAAAACGGCTTTTCCATTGCGTGCCAACCGGCTTTGGAAAGATTCAGCAATTTGGGATGAGGATCAAAAGCCTTCTCATCATGCGGTGTGGATTTCAGGTTCCAGGGGCACACATCCTGACAGATATCGCAACCAAACACCCGGTTTTCAAACTTCCCCTTCAGGTTTTCATCCATTTCGCCTTTTAGCTCAATGGTCTGATAGGAAATACACAAACGGGCATCCACCACTTTGTCGGCAACAATGGCTTTCGTGGGGCAGGCATCAATGCAGCGGGTGCAGGTGCCGCAATGGTCGGCAATAATCCGGGGCGTATCGTATGGCAATGCAATGTCAAGTATCAGTTCTCCGATAAAGAAAAAACTACCATGCTCCACAGAAATCAGATTACTGTTTTTACCAACCCACCCGAGGCCGGCACGGCGTGCCCAGGCGCGCTCCAGCACCGGCGCTGAATCGGTGAAATAACGGGCATTGCACTGCCCTGTATTTTCCCGGATAAACTCCAGCAGGCTTTTCAGTTTATCCTTGATCACAAAATGATAATCGGTGCCGTAGGCATATTTTGAAAGTACGGGCGCTTCCGGGTCTGACTGTGTTTCTTCGGGATAATAATTCAGAAGGGTAACGATGACTGTTTTGGCATTTTCAACAAGCTGGCGGGGGTCGAGGCGTTTTTCCACATTTCTGTTCATGTACCCCATTTCGCCGTGCATTCCTGCATCCAGCCAGGCCTGGAAGCGCTCTTCTTCCTCATTCAGCAAATCTGCCGGAATGATGGCACACTCCAGAAACCCAAGTTCTTTTGCAAAACTTTTTATTCCTTTCGCTATTTCATTGCCATTTTGCATCTTTCGGGATTATCATCTTTTGGGGGAGTTCCAACTGAGCGGTTAAAAGAACCCAAGCTCCAGCCGGGCTTCCTCGCTCATCATCGTTTTGTCCCAGGGCGGGTCAAAAGTGAGATCAACATTCACCTCCTCAATTCCTTCCACCATGCGTGCCGCCTGGGTTACGTCATCCACAATGATGTCAACCACAGGGCAGCCCGGGGCTGTCAGTGTCATCACAATATTGGCATTGTTGTTTTCATCCACATCCACGTTGTAAATCAATCCCAGATCATACACGTTAACCGGAATTTCAGGGTCGTAAACCTGTTTCAGGTTTTCTATTATTTCGTCAATTTTCTTATTCATTTTTTTGTCCTCCTTGTTTATCCAGCCTGTCAAAAGCAACAGCATAAAGTCTGATTTGTTTCACCATGGAAAGCAGCCCGTTGGCACGTGTTGGCGACAGGTGTTCCTTCAGGCCCAACGCATCAATAAAGTGCAGGTCGCTCTCAATGATTTCACGGGGAGTCCTGCCGGAGACCACCCGAAGCAGCAAGGCAACCAGCCCTTTTACAATCACTGCATCGCTCTCTCCCCTGAAATGAATCTGTCCGTTCTCTCTTTCGGCAACCAGCCACACCCGCGACTGACACCCTTTAATCAGATTCTGATCGGTTTTGTCTTTTGGATCAAGAGATTTCAGCTCGTTTCCAAGCTCTATCAGGCAGGCGTATTTATCCAGCCAGTCATCATAAACAGAAAACTCATCAATTATCTCCTGCTGAACTTCTTCAATGGTCATTTTTATAAATCGTAAAAAATTTAAATATGCAAATTTCGGATTTTTTTAACTTTCAGCAAATTTCTCTTTGCAAATTTCTCAAAAGTTATGTTTTGATTTCATTCTGTTTCGGCAACGTTTCCTTAGCCATTTTTTGAGCCACAATACTGATATAAAACAGTTGGTAGCTGTGGTAAATCATAATCGGAAGAAGTAAAATTCCGGCGCCGGTCATGCCGCTGAACAGTACGCTTCCGAATACCGAGCCGTGCACCAGCGATTTTTTGGTTCCGGCAAACTGCAGCGTAATCCCGTCTGCACGGGAAAAATTCAGTTTCCGGGAGAGAATTCCTGTGATTTTCAACACGACGTAAAAAAGAAGAATAACCGCAATGAACAAGCCAATCAGCGCCTTCCAGCTGACAGAGGTGAAAATTCCGGACATGAAAGAACGGCTGAAAGACTCATAGACAATGAGCAGAATGATCACTTTGTCAAAAGCAGCAATCTGGTGTAAATACCTGTTAACCAGCCGCACAAAATAACGATGCAGAAGAAGTCCCGCCACAACCGGCACAATAATATGCAGAATAAGTTGCAGCAGCACATCCTGAAAATCAAACCCGGCTTGCCGTCCGGTGAGAAACAGCCCCATCCAGAGAGGGGTTGCCACAATGCCAATAATCCCGGAAATGCTTGCATTGAAAATAGCGCCGGGAATATTTCCACCGGCAATAGATACCATCACCACCGAGGATGAGACCGTTGAAGGCAGCGCTGCCAGGAAGAACATCCCCAACCACAATATTTCGTAGTTTGTGCCTTTCAATAACGGGTGAAAAGGCAATATCAGCAAGGGAAAGAGAAGAAAAGTGGTAAACTGGACGGCAAGATGCATCTGCCAGTTCCGCATTCCGGATTTCATCTTTGCCCAATCCAGTTTCAGGCCATAAAAGAAAAAAATCAGAATTACTCCGGTATCGATAATCAGGTTCAGGTCAACAGGTTTCATATCCATGCCGATTCCCGGCTTCAGCCAGGCGGCCAAAATCATAAGGAATAATCCGGTGATGAACCAGTCGCCCAAAAATTTCTTCATGTCAGCGGAGCATTTGCGTTGCTTTTTTCAGAGCAGTAATAAAATGATCCACTTCATCTTTTGTGTTGTAAATTCCAAAAGATATGCGCAAAATGCCGGAAATATTGAAAAAATCCATCAGCGGTTCGGCACAAAGACTTCCGGTGCGCACAGCAACCCCCATTTTATCAAGCATGGTTCCCAGATCAAACGGATGGATGCCTTCAATATTAAACGATATCACCCCCGACTTATGAGGCGCTTCCCCGTAAATCCTCAGGCCTTCCATCTCCTTCAGCTGACGGGTGGCATAGGAAAGCAGTTCCTGTTCCTGCTTCATGATATACTCAAAACCGATTTCCTGCAACAGCTCTATGGATTCGCCCAAAGCAATCACACCGGCAATATTTGGTGTTCCGGCTTCAAACTTAAAGGGTATTTCGCTGAATGTTGTTTTTTCAAACGATACCTCGGAAATCATCTCTCCCCCACCCTGATACGGCGGCAACTGTTCCAGCCATTTCCGCTTGCCGTAGAGAACGCCGACACCATTCGGGCCATACATCTTGTGTGCGGAAAAAGCATAAAAGTCAACATCCAGCGCCTGCACATCCACCGGAAGGTGCTGCACCGCCTGCGCGCCGTCCACAAAAACCGGCACGTCATATTTGTGAGCAGTTTCCACAATCTGAGAAATTGGGTTCACTGTGCCCAAAACATTGGAAACATGCGTAACAGCAATCAGCCGTGTTTTTGGAGAGATGAGATCCGGCAGAATTCCGGTCTGCAGCTCGCCCGTTTCAGAAACAGGCAGTTTGATGATATTTGCCCCCTTGCGCAAAGCATTGATCTGCCAGGGAACGATATTGGAGTGATGCTCCATTTCAGAAACGATGATTTCACTGCCGGGAGTTATAAACTGCTCGCCAAAAACCGATGCCACAAGGTTAACGCTTTCGGTGGTTCCTTTGGTGAAAATAATTTCATCACTGCTTCCGGCATTGATGAACTGCTGCACGGATTTGCGCACCATCTCAAACTCCTCGGTAGCTTTTCCGGCCATGTAATGGACCGCACGATGGATGTTTCCGTAAAAATCATTCTGGGTACGTTCCAGCGACATCAGCACCTGAACAGGCTTTTGGGTTGTGGCTGCGTTGTCAAAATATATCAGCGGTTTGTCGTAAACTTTCTGTTTCAGTATGGGGAAAAAACTTCGGATGGTATCAATATCATAAGCCATTTTTGCAACTTTTAGGGCTATAAAGGTAAAAAAACCGTTTTAAATAAAATAACCCGCAACTTCCGTGGTTTTACAGGGAAATTGCGGGTGAATTATCTGTTGTAAACTCTGCCGGAATAATTAACAGGTATAGCCACATTCGTGGCACCGCGCCACCTCACCTCTCAGCGCCTTATCCACCAACAGATCAATCCGTTCGCGAAACGGGACAATCGAAATTTGCTCAACCACTTCATGGGCAAAGGCATTCATCATCATCAGGCGGGCTTTATCTTCGTCAATGCCGCGGGTGCGCAGGTAAAACAGCGCTTCCTCGTCAATTTGCCCCACGGTTGCGCCATGGCTGCATTTCACATCGTCAGCATCAATAATCAGCTGAGGCTTGGTTTGCATTGTTGCATGATCGGTAAGGAGCAAATTGTTGTTCCGCTGAAATGCATTGGTTTTCTGGGCATCGCGAAGAACATTGATCTGCCCGGTAAATGCGCCTGTGGAATGGTGATTCAGCACATTTTTGTAAATCTGATTGCTCTCGCAATTTGGTTTTGCATGAATCACCTGCGTGAAGTTATCCACATGCTGTTTTTGGTCAATAAATGCCATTCCATACATGTGCGCTTCAGCATTTTCACCATCAAGAATAAATTTCAGGTTGTTTCTGATTACCCCTCCGTGCAAGGAAGAGTAGAGCGTATTGGCTCTGGAATCCCTCTCCTGATAAACAAAAACCGAATTCAAGCTGGTGGTTTTGTTATGCTGATTCTGCAAGGTGTAATACTCAAAACTGGCGTTTGCACCCACGAAAATTTCGGTAACCGTGTTGTTCAGGTAAGTATTCAGATTCAGGGTATGATCGCATGAAACTATTTTCACATCGGCGCCCTCTTCCACGTAAATGAAATTACGCTGGGTTACAAAGGCATCTTCATCTGCATTGAGAAAATTTATCAGCTGCAAAGGCTTTTCGATGATTACATTTTTAGGCACATAAAGAAAGTAGCCATCCTTTGCAAAGGCCGTATTCAACGCCACCAAAGGATCTGCAGCGCTGTCTGCCAATGAGGCATATTTTTTCAAAAGTTCCGGCTTTTCCTGTGCAACTTTTTCCAGGCTGTCGAAAATCACACCCTTGGGAAGCTCGCCGATCCGCTGGTTATTTTCGTAAAACCATCCATTGAAAATGAATGCAAGATGAGTGTCCAGATCGGGCACATCACAGCGAAAGACATCGTTCAGGTCAACCTCAACCGGCTGGCGGCTATGGATAAACCGAAAATCCGGTAAAAACTGCGGTTGCAGGTTGGTGTATTTGTAATTTTCATTTTTCCGTGTCGGGATGCCCTGCTCCACAAAATGCTGAAACGCCTTAAAACGCAAAGCATTCAGCACATCAGAAGAATTCTTCTGAAGGCTATCCTTTACGTCATTGTAGTGAGCAGCATATTTCAGGGAAACATCCAGCTTTTCTGTCAGTACGCTCATTTTAATTTCCGTTTTTTTGTTTTAACCAGTCATACCCCATCTCTTCAAGCTTAAAAGCCAGCTCTTTCCCGGCTGTTTTCGCAATCTTTCCCTGGTACAACACATGGACAAAATCCGGAACAATGTGTTCCAGCAAACGCTGATAGTGGGTAACAATGATGGTTGCATTTTCAGGTGTGCGAAGTGCATTCACCCCAAGGGCAACGGTTTTCAGTGCATCAATATCCAAACCGGAATCGGTTTCGTCCAAAATGGCAAGTTTGGGTTCAAGAAGCGCCATCTGAAAAATTTCATTTTTCTTTTTTTCGCCTCCCGAAAATCCTTCATTTACGGAACGGTTGGTCAACTGTGCATGCAAATCGACCAGCTCCATTTTTTCGCGCATATACCGGAGGAATTGTCCTGCATTCAGCTCCTCTTCGCCACGGTATTTCCGGTGCTCATTCACAGCAGTTTTCAGAAAATTGACCATGGGAACGCCGGGAATTTCAACCGGGTACTGAAAGCTCATAAAAAGTCCCTCTTTTGCCCTGTTCTCGGGCGCCATTTCCAGAAGGTCTTCGCCCAGGTATGTTATTGTTCCCTGTGTAACTTCAAACTCCTCCTTACCGGCAAGCACATTGGCCAGCGTACTTTTTCCCGATCCGTTGGGCCCCATAATGGCATGAATTTCACCCGCTTTTACCTCCAGGTTGATTCCTTTCAGGATTTCCATCCCTTCAACGGACACATATAAATCTTTAATTGACAGCATATTTTTTGTTATTCAGGCTCCTGTAAATCAACTCAAGAATAAAACAAGAGCATATTGTTATTATTTTTATTTAATTTATTTGTTTTTAAAACCGCACCTTCCTTTTTCTGAAAGCCGGATTATTTCTATGGCAGAAAGCTGTTAACCGCATGCGCAGAAGATTAATGAATCATTCCTGAAACAGATTAACCGACACTTCCTTCCAGACTGATTTCCAGCAACTTCTGAGCCTCGACAGCAAACTCCATCGGCAGCTTGTTCAGCACCTCTTTGGCGTATCCGTTCACAATCATACTGATTGCTTTTTCGGTGTCAATGCCGCGCTGATTGCAATAAAAAATCTGATCTTCGCCAATTTTTGATGTTGTGGCCTCATGCTCCACGACAGAAGATTTATTGCCCACTTCAATATATGGGAAAGTGTGTGCTCCGCAGGTATCGTTCAGCAACAGGGAGTCGCACTGGGAAAAATTCCGGGAATTTACTGCGCCCGGCAAAACTTTTACCAGTCCCCGGTAAGAATTGCTGCTTTTTCCTGCTGAAATTCCTTTGGAAACGATTGTGCTTTTTGTGTTTTTGCCAATATGAATCATTTTTGTGCCGGTGTCGGCCTGCTGGAAGCCATTGGTTACAGCCACCGAATTGAATTCGCCCACCGAATTGTTGCCCTGCAATACACAACTCGGATATTTCCAGGTAATTGCCGAGCCGGTTTCCACCTGTGTCCAGCTTATTTTTGATGAAACGCCACGGCAAATTCCCCGTTTTGTAACAAAATTGTAAACACCGCCTTTCCCTTCCTTGTCTCCGGGATACCAGTTCTGAACCGTGGAGTATTTCACCTCAGCGCGATCCATCGCAATGATTTCAACCACTGCCGCATGAAGCTGATTTTCATCGCGCATGGGGGCTGTGCACCCCTCCAGATAGCTAACATAGCTATCGTCGTCGGCAATGATGAGCGTACGCTCAAACTGGCCGGTATTGGCAGCATTGATTCTGAAATAGGTGGACAATTCCATGGGACATTTCACGCCCTTCGGAATGTAGCAAAACGAACCATCACTGAACACTGCCGAATTAAGCGTGGCAAAAAAGTTATCCCCCATTGGAACCGCCTGCCCAATGTATTTCTGCACCAGGTCAGGGTGCTCCCGCAGCGCACTGCTGAAAGAAGAGAAGATGATTCCCTTTTCAGCCAGCACCTCCTTGAAAGTGGTTTTGACCGAAACACTGTCGATCACAGCATCAACCGCAACCCCTGCAAGCCGCTTCTGTTCTTCCAGCGGAATGCCCAATTTATTGAAAGTTTCAATCAGCTCCGGATCCACCTCGTCAAGGCTCTTCAATTCCGGATTCTTTTTGGGCGCTGCATAATAACTGATACTCTGAAAATCAATGGGTGGGATATTCAAATAGGCCCAGTCGGGCATTTTCATTTTTTGCCATTTACGGAATGCTTTCAGCCTGAAATCAAGCATGAAATCAGGCTCCTTCTTTTTCTTCCAGATGGTGCGGACCACCTCTTCGTTTAACCCCGGCGGAATAATGTCGGTCTCGATATCTGTGTAAAATCCGTATTTATATTCTCGTTGAGTTACTTCTGCAAGTAACTTATCTTGATCTGTCATTTTTTTCTTGTTTTGGATAAGTAACAAACATTTTATTAAACTGTTTATCGAATGATTGCAAAGATATAAAACTATGAATATTTTTGCGCTGTAATAAAATAACTACGCACTTATAACTCTTTTATTAACAATGGAAAATCAAAAAAAACGAACACCGGTTTCTGATTTGGGCGAATTTGGCCTGATTGACCGACTGACAAATCAGATTCAGATAAAAAATAAAAGTACCCTGAAAGGAGTGGGCGATGATGCTGCCGTGCTTAATTACCACGACAAATGCATACTCCTTTCCACCGATTTGCTCACCGAAGGAATACACTTCAACCTGATGTATTTCCCCCTGAAATACCTGGGATATAAGGCAGTGATTGTAAATCTTTCAGACATATACGCCATGAATGCCCGGCCAAAACAGATAACGGTCAGTCTGGCGCTGTCCGGCAAATTTACGGTGGAGGCCATAGAAGAGCTGTATGCCGGAATTCATCTTGCCTGCGATCATTACAGCGTTGATCTGGTTGGTGGCGACACCACCAGCTCACTCACCGGATTAACCATCAGCATCAGTGCAGTGGGTGAAGCTTCCGGGGATGATATTGTTTACCGCAGCGGCGCCCGTGCAGGGGACTTACTTTGCGTTTCCGGAGATTTGGGCGGAGCGTTCATGGGATTGCAGCTGCTGGAACGGGAAAACGAAGTGTTCAAGGTGCATCAGGAGATGCAGCCGCAGCTTTCAGGGTATGACTATATCCTGCAACGGCAAATGAAACCGGAAGCCCGCGCCGATGTAATCTCTGTTTTTGAAAAACTGAACATAAAACCCTCTGCGATGATTGACATATCTGACGGACTTTCCTCGGAGATTCTGCATTTATGCAAAAATTCAGAAGTGGGCTGCAGACTGTACGAGGACAAAATCCCCATGGACGCCCAGACAAAAAAGATGGCTGAAGAGCTGAATATCAATCCAATTGTGGCAGCGCTGAACGGCGGGGAAGATTATGAACTGCTTTTCACGCTCTCCCCTGCTGATGCAGAAAAAATTAAGAATGATCCGGATTTTACCATCATCGGCGAAATGACCCGCGCAGAAGAAGGGGCAAACCTGATGACTACCGGCGGGTCAAAAATTGCATTGCTGGCGCAGGGTTGGAAACACCTGGAAAGCTAACTGTCAATCCGGGAAATAGCCTCTGATAATCCCCCGGCTTGAATCTCTCACAAACAGCAGAATTTCGTCACGCTCCTGTGATGCAGGCATTTCTGCCTCAATGAGATCGAGCGCCTGTGCGGTATTCAGCCCTTTCTGGTAAATATACCGGTAAATGTCCTGAATCTCCCTGATTTTATCGTTGGAATAATCGCGGCGACGCAGACCGATGGAATTGATACCAATGTATGACAGCGGATCGCGCCCGGCCTTGATAAACGGCGGAACATCTTTACGTACCAGTGAACCGCCACCGATCATAGTATGTGAGCCGATTCTGCAAAACTGGTGCACAGCGGTCATTCCTGAAATAATTGCCCAGTCGTCCACAATCACTTCTCCGGCCAGTTGGGTGTTGTTCACAAGAATCACCGAATTGCCAATGACACAGTCATGGGCAATGTGAACATAAGCCATGAGCAGGTTATTGTCGCCAATCACAGTTTTCCCCTTTGCCGAAGTACCTCTGTTGATTGTAACAAACTCCCTGATGGTGTTGTTATTCCCGATTTCCACAGTGCTGTATTCGCCTCTGAATTTTAAATCCTGCGGAATGGCGCCAATGACTGCCCCGGGGAAAATATTACAGTTTTTACCGATCCGTGTTCCTGAAAGTATGGTTGCATTGGAACCAATGCGGGTTCCTTCTTCAATTACAACATCCCTGTCAATAGATGCAAATGGCTCTATTACAACATTGTCTGATACTTTTGCATCGGGATGAACATATGCCAGTGGTTGTTTCATGTTTTTAATAATTGTAAATATTTTAAAAATACAATATGGATTCAGCCATTGTAAAAATCACTTTCTTTTGGCAGACTTTTAATGGCTCAATGGACAATTGACTATAATATCCGGATTAATCCTCATCCTGCTTTACTACTTGTGCCATAAACTCCCCCTCTGCCACAATTTTGGAACCTACATAGGTCAGCCCTTTCATTGTTGCAATTCCGCGCCGGATGGGGGAAGTGAGTTTCACTTTAAAAATCAGCGTATCGCCGGGAACCACTTTTTTCCGAAACCTCACATTATCAACCCGGATGAAATAAGTGGAGTATTTCCCTTCAAGTTTGTGAAGTACCAGCAATCCGCCGGTCTGTGCCATCGCTTCAATGAGCATTACGCCAGGCATAACCGGTTCTTCAGGGAAATGCCCCGGAAAGAAAGGTTCATTGTGCGTAACATTTTTAACCCCGACCACCTCTTTTTCAGTCATGGATAAAATCTTGTCCACCATCAGAAACGGGTAGCGATGAGGCAAAAGTTCCTTTATCTGGGTAGTATCCAGAAACGGCAGAGTATCCGGGTCATATTCCGGCGGACGGCTCAGTTTATTTTTCCAGGCATCCTTCAGGGCATGTGCAAAAATTGTATTTATTCTGTGCCCCGGTTTTGATGCGATGATTCTGCCCTTGATTTTTTTTCCGCAAAGTGTCAGGTCACCGATAACATCCAGAAGTTTATGCCGTGCGCATTCGTTGTCAAAATAAAGCTCAAGATTGTTCAGAATCCCCTGCGGTTTCACGGCAATCCGGTCGTGTTGGAATAAATCTGCCAGGCGGTTCATCTCCTCCTGCCCCACTTCCTTGTCAATGATGACAATGGCATTGTTGAGATCGCCGCCTTTTATCAGATTATTGTTCAGCAGATACTCCAGTTCGTGTAAAAACACAAAAGTCCGGCACATGGATATTTCATCCCTGAATTCACGGATTGAATCCAGTGTGGCAAACTGGTTGTTGAGCACTCTCGACTGAAATGAGATCATAACATTCAGCCGGTAATCGTCATCCGGGAGTGCGATGATGTGTGACCCGGAATGTTCGTCATACACTTCAATTTTCTCCTGAATCTCAAAATATTCTCTTTCAGCATTCTGCTTAACAACTCCGGTTTTTTCAATGGCTTCAACGAAAACTTTTGAGCTTCCGTCCATAATCGGGGCTTCTTCGTTGTTCACCTCAATAAGCACGTTGTCGAGGTCCATGCCGGTCAGCGCCGCCAGCGCATGTTCAATGGTACCGATGCGTGCACCGTCCTTTTCAAGAAGGGTTCCACGGGATGTGTCAATAACCAATTCCACATCGGCATCAATCACCGGCTGATTTTTCAAATCCACCCTTTTGAATTTGAATCCGTGATTCACAGGGGCCGGCTTAAAAACCATGGTCACATTAACGCCGGTATGCAACCCTTTCCCTTCAATCGTAAATGCTTTTGCTAATGTTTTTTGTTTCACCATTCTTACCTGAAATTTATTTCGTGGCTACAGAAATAGCCTCTTTCAAGGATTTAACATCTTTATTAAGTTGGATTATCTCTTCCCTGAGCTTGGGTAAGTTCCTTATAATTGTGTAAGTTTTGATCGCCTCTTTATAATCCACTGCCGGAGAGGACAATACAATCTGATTATCCCTGATGGATTTGGTTACCCCGGACTGGGCGCCAATCTGCACATTGTCTCCGATGGTCAGGTGCCCGGCAAGTCCCACCTGCCCGGCAAGCTTGCAGTTCTTTCCGATTTTTGTTGAACCGGCCATGCCCACCATACCGGCTATCACCGTGTTCTCGCCAATTTCACAGTTGTGGGCAATCTGCACAAGGTTGTCAATTTTTGCCCCCTTGCGGATTATGGTCGGGCTGAAAGTGCCGCAATCCACCGTTGTGTTGGCTCCGATTTCCACATCATCTTCAATGATCACATTCCCGATCTGTGGAATTTTTTTGTACGTTCCGTCGTCCTGGGGAGCAAAACCAAAACCATCTGAGCCGATAACGGCTCCTGCATGCAATATGCAATTGCTGCCAATCACACAATCATCATATATTTTAACACCTGCATATATTATTGTGTTGTCCCCCACAGTAACGTTATCTCCCACATAAGCCTGCGGGAATATTTTAACATTCTCCCCGATTTTAGCATTCTCCCCGATAACTGCAAAAACGCCGACATAAGTGTCGGCACCACATTTCGCTGATTCGCTGATATAACTGGGGGATTCAATCCCTTTTTTCTTTATGAGGGTTTTATGCGCATAGAGGTTGAGCAATGACGCAAATGCCTGATAGGCATCGTCCACTTTGATCAGGGTAGCGCTGATTTCTGCTTTGGGTTCAAACCCTTTATTCACCAAAACAACCGATGCCCGGGTAGTATAAATAAAGTTTTCATATTTCGGATTGGAAAGAAAGGAAAGCGATCCGGGTTCTCCTTCTTCAATTTTCGAAACTTTAAATACTTTAACATTGCTGTTTCCGACAATCTCACCTTTTAGAAAGGAAGCAATGTCTTTTGCCTGAAATTCCATTCATTTATTTTTTTGCGTTGCAAATATAGGTTTAAACTAATAAATGTCCAATTCTTTGGGAAAACAAGCAAAATATTTCCTGACTGTTTTGGTTAAAGCTGAAAGATTTATGTCTGATGCCGTTTGTAAATCCTTTACCTTCCCATCTTTCATCAGGATTTTGATGTATCCTGAATGGCTGTCGTATGCACTGTTGGTAATGTTTCCTGTGATTAAAAAATAGGGCGACAAATGGGGGTCTCCGGTAATTTTGTCTGTAATTTTTTCAAGCATCTTCTCTTTCCATTTTTCAGAAACCGGTTTATCCGATAGATTTGTCCGGAAAAGCTTTCTGTTGAGCAGGTTTTTTGCAAGTGCGGAAAGCACTTTATCCGGATGAAACTGCCACTCCTTCACCGAAGAAAGAATATCATTGTCGTCCAGCATGGTGTACCATTCGAGTACAGTTTTTCCTTCAATTCCGATGTTTTCCTGAAAATCTTCAGCGCTGAAATCCTGCTGTAAAAACACTTTCAAAGCCGGGGTACTGAAAATGGAATGACCTGCTCTCAGCAGCTCTTTGGCACGTTTTAACACATTGACCAGAAGATACTCAGCCGAGACTACGGTTTTGTGAAGATAGACCTGCCAGTACATAAGCCGGCGCGCAATCAGAAATTTCTCCACCGAATAGATTCCTTTGTAATCCACAGCCAGCTGATCATTCCAAACGTTCAGCATTTTGATAATACGATCAATCCCAACAATCCCTTCGGCAACTCCGGTGAAAAAGCTGTCGCGGCTCAGGTAATCCAGGCGGTCCATATCCAGTTGACTGGCCACCAGCTGATGTAAAAACTGCTTTTGGTATTCATTCCTGAAAATGGCAATCGCCAGGTCCAGCTTTCCGCCCAACTCCCGGTTCAACTCGTTCATCATCAGCAATGAAATGGTTTCGTGCGGTATATCCACCATGATATTTTCAAGCACGTGCGAAAACGGAGCGTGTCCGATGTCATGCAGCAAAATTGCGACAGTTACGGCATCAGCTTCTTCGTCCGTAATTTCATGCCCTTTCATTCTCAACACGGAAATTGCCTGCCGCATCAGGTGGCCGGCGCCCAATACATGTTCAAAGCGTGAATGATTTGCCCCGGGATAAACCAGAAAAGAGAGGCCAAGTTGCTTGATCCGGCGCAGCCTTTGCAGATAAGGGTGCTCAATCAAATCAAAAACCAGGTCGGAATGCAGGTTGATGAAGCCAAAAACCGGATCGTTGATAATCTTATTCTTGTTGATGGAATAATCTGTCATGTGTATCTTTTATATCAGCCTCTAAAAGTACAAAAGATTACATTATTGGCAGACTATTCATTGAAGCCCATGCTTTGATCTGGCACTCAATGTAATAAATGTAATATTACAGAAAAGATTATCATTAATTTCACTTTCCATCATCTCCAAAATAAGGATTTTCTACAAAATGGGATACTTTAATCAAAACAATTATCATTTCAACTGTAATCTCTTTTCAACTTTTAACTTCTCTTTTTTATCAGTGCCGCTTCCGGTTCCTACTCCTCCGGGTTCTTTTCCGTCGTCAAACTCAAATATTTCGTGTTCCTGATTGGCTGCATCCACCCAGGTTCCCGGCTTTGGCCATCCGCTGCCGTCATCATCAATTCCCCCGCCGCCTGATTTGCATGCGCTCAGGCATCTTTCAGGAAAGCGGAAGTCTCCCTGCAACTGCCTTATATCATTGTAGGTTTTAATCAGGAAAGCAGGAAAAGCAGTATCCAGGTTGGTGCCATCCGTAATTTCAACCACTCCGCTGTTCCAGAGCTTTTGGTTTTCAAGTTCAACTTTATAGATAAGGATAGGATTTGCAGCATCTAATGGAATTTTCACTCCGTTTTCACCACAATAATTTTGAGAATAATCAATATCTCCAAAATTTATTCTGGTTAGCATAACCCATCCTTCACTGGCGGTACTCACGGATTTGGTGGAGCTTTGATTTGCACCGGGCAAAGCAGGGTGATTGGGAATCTGCGCCACCTGTCCGGCTGTCGCATAAAATGTTCTGGGCACTGCATCAACACTCAGATAGCGTTTTGTGGAAACGCCACTTCCCGTTCCCGGGTCACGGCTTAAACTCACTTCAATCCCATCATAAGGGCAGACATTTTTAAGAATAACCACCTTTTGCGGCCCGGCAATCCTTTGTGATTTTTCGGCCTTCAGGGACTGATTTATTCTTGTATTCACCTGAGCAAAAGCTCCTGCGGTAAGAAATAAACTCAAAACAAACAAATAGAATTTCATAGTATTTTTATTTAATGGTTAAATATTTTCAACGAACATCACATTGACAATTTAAGACCTTATTTTCTGTTTTTGTCTAACAACTTGTACACCTATTTTTCAAACCAAATGACTTTGTGCGTTATAATAATTAAAGGGATAACTACCCGCTAATTGGAGTAAAAACAAGAAATGAAGTGTTTTTGTTTTGGGAAACGGGGGGCAACGAAAAGCTAAAAAACCGACAGAAACGTTTTCATCCAAAACATAGCTTAAAGTAGTATCCCTTGAAGGGTATATTTGTTATTTTTGATTTCTAACAAAGTACATGACAATCTTTAACTTTCACACAGACAGATAAAAACGGAATAATTTACAGGAGAAAGGCGTATCTTAGTTGCCTGAACAGAATGATATACAGCAATGTCAGAACAACATTCATTTGAAAAATAATAGCAAATGACAGGACTGGAAATAATCAACATCAAAGAAACATATTTGAGGTTATTGGAGCAGCAGCAATTTATTCCGGAAGACTTAGACTATGCTGTTTTAGAACAACACATACCAAACATACAGAAATTAGCCGATATCGGAAATTCAGCTGTTGGCATTTTTGATGCTTACAAAAAAGAACACGCTTTTTACTCTCACAATTTGGGTTTAATGTTGGGGTACTGTGCTCAGGAAGTTAAAAGTGTCGGCGAGTACTTTTTTGATACCAAGATCCATCCGGAGGATTTTATGATGCTGAAACAAAATGCGCTATCTGTTTTCAAGTTGTACTTCAATTTATCCATAGACGAGAAACTAAATCATAAATTTATTAGCGAATACAGAATTTTAGATGCAGCCAATAACTATATTCGGGTTATCGAACAACACCAGATTTTGGAGTTGGACAACAACGGCAATGTTTGGTTGATACTAAGCATCCTGGATATTTCTCCCAATCAGAGAAACATGAATGAAGGAGTCAAAAGCGAATTGCTGAATTTCCGAACAGGAAAGATTATCCCATTTATTGAACCGCAAGAAGAAGTAGCAGTTACGCTTACCAAAAAGGAGATCGAGGTGCTGGAATTGGTCAAAGACGGCTATTTGAGCAAGGAAATTTCCACTAAACTTCATATCAGTTTACACACCGTGAACACACATCGCCAAAAAGTTTTAGGAAAATTAGGAGTGAACAATTCCATGGAAGCTGTAATGCTGGCAACAAAATTAGGATTGATATAGCAGGCAAAATACTGATAAATCAGTATTGACCGTGAGTGAAATATAAAAGACTTTTGTGCAAAATATTCCAGATTATGCTCAGAGGCACTTCAATAGCTTTACTCTTGTTTTTGCCGGCTTGGTTACTTGGCCAACAACCTACCCAAACCATTCGGGGGACAATAATTGATGAGGCATCAAATGCGCCTTTGGGGTATGCATCTGTAGCTCTGCAAAATACTACAATCGGGGTTGCGGCAGACGATTTGGGAAATTTCACGCTAAAGAACGTTGCTGTCGGAAGATACGATTTAAAAGTTTCTTTGGTAGGTTATGAGACGGTAGTATTAAAGGAAATTCAGGTAACATCCGGCAAAGAGGTGTTTCTGAATATCACAATGAAAGAAAGCGCCACCACACTTGATGAAATAGTAGTCAAACCCAGGATAAACAAAGCAGAGCCGCTTAATTCAATGGCTGTGGTCAGCAGTAAAATGTTAAGTGTAGAAGAGGCCAAACGATATGCAGGCGGTTTTGATGATCCTGCGCGATTGGTTTCCGCATTTGCAGGGGTATCAAGCAGTGTGCAGAGCAATGCAATTGTGGTAAGAGGGAACAGCCCGCAGTCTTTACAATGGAAACTGGAAGGGGTTGAAATTTCAAATCCCAATCACTTTGCTGACATATCAGCTTTTGGTGGCGGCGCGCTTACAGCGCTAAGCATACAGGTACTGGCAAATTCAGATTTTTTGTCGGGAGCAATGCCGGCCGAATACAATAATGCCTTGTCAGGTGTATTTGATATTTTTATGCGAAACGGCAATAATGAAAACCACGAGCATACCTTTCAGTTGGGGGCAATAGGAATTGACGCAGCCTCAGAAGGCCCTTTCAGAAAAGGGAAAAAATCATCTTATCTCTTTAATTACCGGTATTCTACTTTGAGTCTGCTGACCCCCATTCTGCCGGAAAATGCAGAAGGCACTACTTATCAGGATTTATCCTTCAAACTAAACTTTCCAACTCAAAAAGCGGGGACATTTTCCGTTTGGGGAATGGGATTGCTGGATTATTCGGACGCAAATGCAAAATATAATACAAACGAATGGAGATATTATTCAGACCGAGAGAACTTAGATGCAAAACAGTTTATGGGAGCAACAGGTATCAGCCATAAAATTCTGCTCAACGACAAACAGTACCTGAAAAGCACATTGGCAGCAACCGCAAGCGGGATGGATATGTATAGTGAAAGATTAGACAGCAGTTTAACACTTTACCCCAAAAATGTGGTAAAAAATATCCATTACAATATGGTTTTAAGCTCATTTCTGAATACAAAATTCAGTGCACGCCACAGCAATAAATCTGGATTTGTTATCACCAACATGAGTTATGACATTTTACTTCAGGATATAACAGTATCAGGAAAGCCTCTACAAACTCTTGTTGACGAGAACGGCAACAGCACTTTGATTTCAGTTTACAGCAATTCTATGATTCACATTAGTGATAAGATAAAAATAAATACCGGGATAAATGCACAGTGGTTCCTATTCAACAACGCTGTTACAATAGAACCAAGAACAAGTATAAAATACAAATTTGCTCCTACACAATCTTTTAGCTTTGCCTACGGCCTTCACAGCCGGACAGAAAGATTGAACTATTATTTTATCAAAAACAATCTGAACCAATATATCAACAAGGACTTAACTTTTACCAAAGCGCATCATTTGGTGTTGGGCTACGATATAAGTCCAACCGAGCTTACTCATCTGAAAGTTGAAACATACTACCAGCATCTGTTTAGCGTACCTGTTACTTCCGAAGGTTCATTTTCCTTGATCAATCAGCAAAATGACTGGCTTTTTGCCGGACAGCTCCAAAATACAGGCAAAGGAAAGAACTACGGAATAGATATCACTTTTGAAAAATATCTGTCCAAAGGTTACTACTATATTGCAACCGCTTCCCTGTTCAATTCCAAATACAAGGGCGGCGATAATATATGGCGTGATACGCGGTACAACCGTAATTTTACGGCAAATTTTCTGATTGGCAAAGAATGGCTTGTGGGCAATCAGAAGAATAGCATTTTAAGTGTAAGCACACGCTTTTGTTTTCAGGGGGGCGATCATCACTCGCCCGTAAACACGATTCAGTCAAAAGCCAGGCAAGAGGTGGTTTTTGATGAGTCAAAAGCTTTCTCACAACAATATCCACCAGCATTTACAAATGCATTCACAACAAGTTATACAATCAATAAAAAGAAAACTTCACATGAGTTTGCACTCAAAGTCATCAACACTACTCAGTATAAAGAATATTTTGGGTTTCTTTTCAACTATCAGACTCAATCTGTGGATATGAACCGCGAATTGACTTTTATTCCAAACATAAGTTATAAAATTGACTTTTAATCAAAGTAAATTCTCGTCAGTCCTAGAATTCAGACGCTTTTAAAACCGGATTAAAATATCAAATACAGTGCTGGCACAAATTTGATTACCTGAATATCCATGACAATGTTTCCATGCTCATCGATAAGTTGGCTGCAGGTAAAATCAGTTTCTCCCATAATGTTAAATTAACCTTAACTCTCAGTTTTTAAAAAATTCTGTACGACTTTGCAACTTTTCAATGTATCCATGCAGAATAGGCGGTGTTGTAATTTGGAAATGATATATTTATGATTTTCCTGAATTATCACCTCTGGTCAATACATTATAATGATTTTATCAATTATTCTTATCGCTTAACACATTAACATCACCCTAAGAACAAATGACTTAAGGCAACCCTGGCTCTTGTAATTCTCCTTTCTGAATGATATTTTCATTATAGAATTATGACAGATGACTCTCCTTGTTATTTAAATTCTTTCTAAATAATATTTCATATTTTGGTCTGCTTATTAAAATTTAACAGTATGAAACGGAGTAAACTTTTTATTGCAACACTATTTCTGACTTTTATATTCATCGCATCATTTGCCCAAAATAAAACGGATGCCGTTATCATTGGCCACGTTGTTTCAAAAGGGGAACACATTCCGTTCGTGAACATTTATCTTGAAGACAACAACAACGGAACGGTAACCGATGTTACGGGACATTATATGATGGTGGATGTTCCTGAGGGAGACTTCATACTGGTAGCCAGCATGATAGGATTTAAAACTCAGAAAAAAGAGGTTAAACTGGAAGCCGGAAAAACCATTGAAGTGAACTTTGAGCTGGAGGAAGATATTTTAAAAGTCGGGGAAGTTGTGGTAACCGGCACCAAAACATTTAAACGGCAAACGGAAAGTGCAGTGATTGTTAATGTTCTGGACTCCAAAACGATTAAAAATGTAGCCGCAAAAACAGTTTCTGAAACACTGAATTTTCAGCCCGGATTACGGATGGAAGTAAACTGCCAGACATGCAATTACAGCCAGTTGCGCATGAACGGACTTGACGGCGCTTACAGCCAGATACTTGTGAACGGACGCTCGGTCTTTAGTCCGATAACCGGCCTTTACGGTCTGGAACAGATGCCATCAGAAATGGTTGAGCGGATTGAAGTAGTCCGTGGCGGAGCATCTGCACTTTACGGCTCAAGCGCCATTGGCGGAACTGTAAATATCATCACGCGGATGCCTCAGCGTAATTCTTACGAAATTTCCACAAACAATTCGATCATTGGCGGTGGCTCTGCCGACTACAACCTGAACGGCACACTCACAGTTCTCTCGCAAAAAAGAAATGCCGGAATGGCGCTTTACACCTCTTACCGCAACCGTGATTTTTATGACCATGACGGCGACAATTTCTCTGAAATGGCAACACTAAACAACAATTCATTCGGACTGAATTCGTTTTTCAAACTCAAACCAAACCAGATGTTGCAGGTAAATTTTTCGAGCATGCAAGAATACCGTTTTGGCGGAGAGATGGTTGATTTGCCTGCATACCTGGCAAAACAGGGGGAGGAATTCACCCACAATATACTCATGGGAGGCGCCGACTATGAAATCACCAGCGAGAATCAACTTACTACGCTTGTGCTGTACACTGCTGCACAAGGTATCAGAAAAAAGCACTTTGAGGGTGTAATGCCTGATGACCCGGATGAATTGCAGGATTACAATAATAATCCGCCGTATGGAAACCTGAAAAATCACACCATCCAGTTTGGAACTCAGGTAAATCATACTGTCAAGGATTTTATCAGAGGAAATAACACCTTCACTTTTGGCGCTGAATTTATCACAGATGAAATTTTTGATGAAATCAAAACTTATGATCATCTGGTAGATCAGCACACTAAGAATTTTGGCGCCTTTGTGCAAAGCGACTGGGAAATTACAGGGAAGAGCACGTTGCTCACGGGACTACGGGCAGACAAGCATAACTTTGTGGACAATCTTGTATTGAATCCACGGGTTTCATTTCTTTTTAAGCCCGACTTGAACACCCAGCTCCGACTATCATGGTCAACCGGCTTCAGGGCGCCGCAAGCCTTTGACGCCGATATGCACATCGCTTTTGCGAAAGGGGGAATCAAAACCATCACACTTGCAGATGATCTGGAAAAGGAACGTTCGCAGAGTGCTTCAGCTTCCATAAACTGGGATAAACCCACAGAAAAGCACATTTACGGATTTACCCTTGAAGGGTTCTACACCCGCCTGGAAAATGCTTTTGTTCTGGAAGATGCCGGCATGGCAACAGACAGAAATTTATTTTTGGTGAAACGAAATAACGGAGCAAGTAATATCTATGGAATAACTGCAGAAGCGCGTGCAAATTACAACCGGTTGCTGCAGATTGAAGGAGGAATTACATTGCAAAAAAGCAGGTATGAAGAACTTGTGGAATGGTCGCAGCAACTTCCCGGAACAAAAGAGTATCTGCGCACTCCAAACGCTTATGGCTACTATACTTTAACTTATAATCCGAACAACCGTTTCAGCACTTCATTGTCCGGCATTTACACGGGGCCTATGCTTGTCCCGCATTTTGGACTTGAAGGCGATCCCGGAACCCCTGAAAAGGATATTTTAGCCACTTCACCAAATTTCATGGAATTAAATCTGAAATTGGGCTATATTTTCAATGCAAAGCGATTGGACTCGTCAATTGAACTGTTTGGCGGAATCAGCAATATGCTGAACCACTTTCAGAATGATTTTGACACCGGAAAAAACCGCGACAGCGACTACATTTACGGCCCGGCGAAACCGCGTTCCTTTTTCATCGGACTAAGAATTTTCAATTAAGAAAACCCTCTGTTTCCCCGGCAGATTCAACGGGGTTTTTTATAAACTTTTTCGGGAAGTTTCAACGCGCGGACAACCAGAAATATTCCGGCAAGAACGAAGGGAATACTCAGCCACTGTCCCATGTTCAGCGCCATTGCGGCTTCAAAGGCTTCCTGGTCTTCTTTAATGAACTCAATGAGAAAACGGGCAAAGAAAATCAGGATAAAAAACATGCCGGTGAGAAACCCCTCTTTAAACTTCAGGCGGGTTCGCCAGTAGAAAAACATCAGCAACCCGAAACTGACAACATAAGCGAGCGCTTCGTAAATCTGGGTGGGATGTTTTGGCACGATTTCGCCATTTCTTTCAAAAATAAACCCCCAGGGAAGTGTGGTTTCAATGCCGTATATTTCTGAATTCATCAGGTTTCCCATGCGAATGAATGCGGCCACCAAAGCGGTTGGCACAACAATCCGGTCAATGGTCCACAAGACATTTCTTTTGGTGATGAGTTTGGAATGAATCAAAAGCGCGATAATAATTCCAATGGCGCCACCATGACTTGCCAAACCGCCATGCCACACCTTGAATATTTCTGACGGATGCTGTGAATAATACTCCCATCCGTAGAAAAACACATGCCCGAGACGGGCGCCCACAACAGTGGCAATGATGATGTAAAAGAAAAGGGAATCAATCCACTTTTGCGGCACATTTTCCGATTTGAACATTCTTTCGCCGATATAGTAACCGATTAAAAAGCCGGAGGCAAAAAGTAGTCCGTACCAGCGGACAGACAACGGGCCCAAATTAAAAATCTCAGGACTGGCATTCCAATGAATGAAGCTTAAAAGATGCAGCATATTATTTTGTTTAATGAATTCATACTCAAATCATCCGTTTTCAGCGCCGGGTGAATCCAATCAGGCTCCCCTGCCGTGACAGTGTTTGTATTTTTTACCACTTCCACAGGGACACGGATCGTTTCTGCCCACTTTCTTTTCCACCCTGACCGGTTGTGGCTTAGCGCGCTCGCCCGTGTTGGTGTGTGCCCCCTCCATCGGATTATCCACTCCGGGCATATCTGATTTCTGCGTTTTGTAGCGGCTCATGTCGGTGCGCTTGCGCTCGTCGGCCTGGCGCACCTGGTCAGGACTTTGGATTGGGATATGCCCCTTCATCAATGTGCCGACCACGTCTTTATTCACCCTGTTCAACATCACTTTAAACAGGTTGAACGATTCAAGTTTATAGATCAGAAGCGGGTCTTTCTGCTCATAGGTGGCGCTCTGCACCGATTGTTTCAGGTCATCCATTTCGCGGAGCTGCTCTTTCCATGCCTCGTCAATGGTGTGGAGCACAACCTGCTTCTGGTACGAACGCACCAGCTCCTTTCCCCGGTTCAAATAGGCCTTTTCCAGATTGCAGACAATCTGAAAAACCCGCTTCCCATCAGAAATGGGAATTACAATATTCTTGTAAATTTTTGATTTTGTTTCATATACATTTTTAATCACCGGGAAAGTCTGCTTGGAAATAAACTCCACTTTCCGCTTGAAACTTTCAATCATTTTCTCATAAATCCGCTCGGTGGTTTCGGAAACCGGAAGCTGTTTAAACTCCTCTGCGGTAACCGGCGACTCGATGGAAAGCAGACGAAGAAGCTCCATGTTGAAATTCTCAAACTGATCGGCGCCATAATATTCATTCACAAGGTCTTCCACCGAATCATACATCATATTCAGCAGATCGACTTCAAGGCGCTCGCCAAACAAGGCGTGTTTCCGGCGTTTGTAAATCACCTCGCGCTGGGAGTTCATCACATCGTCATACTCCAGCAACCGCTTACGGATACCGAAATTGTTTTCCTCCACTTTTCGCTGAGCCCGTTCAATGGACTTTGAAATCATGGAGTGCTGGATTACTTCGCCATCCTTCAGTCCGAGCCTGTCCATGACGCCGGAAATACGGTCGGAGCCAAACAGGCGCATCAGATCGTCTTCAAGGGAAACGTAAAACTGTGAAGAGCCGGGGTCTCCCTGGCGCCCGGCACGGCCGCGCAACTGGCGGTCAACGCGGCGGGAATCGTGGCGCTCGGTTCCGATAATGGCAAGCCCGCCGGCACTTTTCACCTCAGCTGTCAGTTTGATATCGGTACCGCGACCGGCCATATTGGTGGCAATGGTTACAGCGCCTGCATGCCCTGCTTCGGCAACAATGTCGGCTTCGCGCGCATGAAGCTTGGCGTTCAGCACATTGTGCCTGATTCCGCGGATTTTAAGCATCCGGCTGAGCAATTCCGAAATTTCAACCGAAGTAGTACCCACCAGCACCGGCCTTCCGGCATCGTTCAACCCGACAATCTCATCAATGACAGCGTTGTATTTTTCGCGTTTGGTTTTGTAAACCAAGTCTTCCCGGTCATCGCGGACAATAGGGCGGTTTGTCGGAATAACCACCACTTCCAGCTTATAAATATCCCAGAATTCTCCCGCTTCGGTTTCGGCAGTTCCCGTCATTCCGGCCAGCTTGTGATACATTCTGAAATAGTTCTGGAGCGTAATCGTGGCAAATGTCTGTGTGGCGGCTTCCACCTTCACGCGTTCCTTTGCTTCAATCGCCTGATGCAGCCCGTCCGAATAGCGGCGCCCTTCCATGATACGCCCGGTCTGCTCATCCACAATTTTCACCTTATTATCCATAACCACGTATTCCACATCTTTTTCAAACATGGTATATGCTTTCAGCAACTGATTGATTGTGTGTATCCTTTCAGATTTCACAGCATAATCCTGCATCAGTTTATCTTTCTCTTCAAGAAGCTTTTCGTAGGGCAATCCTGAATTTTCAAGGTCAGCCATTTTGGAACCCATATCGGGCATCACAAAAAATTCAGCGTCATCAAATCCGGCAGAAATCAAATCAATTCCCTTGTCCGTAAGTTCAACCGAATTGAGCTTTTCCTCAATGATAAAAAAGAGCGGATCGGTTACTATATACATGTTTTTATTGTTGTCCTGCATATAGAAATTTTCCGTTTTCGTCAGGATGGCTCTCATCCCCTCTTCACTCAGAAATTTTATCAGTGAATTGTTTTTTGGCAATCCCTTATGCGCCCGCAGCAAAAGCAATCCCCCCTCTTTTTTCTGATCTTCGGTTGCATTTTCGTCAGAAAGCAGTTTTTTGGCGTCAACAAAAATCCGGCTTACCAGATCGCGTTGTGCTTTATACAATCTTTCAACATATCCTTTCAGCTCTTCAAACTGCTGGTCTTCCCCTTTTGGCACCGGCCCGGAGATAATCAAAGGCGTACGCGCATCGTCCACCAAAACCGAGTCCACTTCGTCCACAATGGCATAATGGTGCCTTCGCTGCACCAGGTCTTCGGGATTGATGGACATGTTATCGCGCAGGTAGTCAAAACCGAACTCATTGTTGGTTCCGTAGGTGATGTCTGCATTGTATGCCTGGCGGCGTTCCTCCGAGTTGGGCTGGTGTTTGTCAATGCAATCCACAGTCAGTCCGTGAAATTCAAAGATGGGTCCCATCCATTCGGCGTCGCGTTTGGAGAGATAATCGTTCACGGTAACCACATGCACCCCGCGCCCGGCAAGGGCATTCAAAAACACAGGCAGCGTAGCCACAAGCGTTTTTCCTTCACCGGTTGCCATTTCAGCGATTTTCCCGGAGTGCAGCACAACTCCGCCAATGAGCTGCACATCATAATGAACCATGTCCCAGGTGATTTCATTGCCGCCGGCAATCCAGCGGTTTTTCCACAACGCCTTGTCGCCCTGAATGGTAACGGAAGAGCGTGCCGATGCCAGATTCTTGTCAAATTCCCTTGCCGTTACCCGGACAATTTCATTTTCAAAAAACCTGCGGGCAGTATCTTTAACAATTGCAAAAGCTGCAGGAAGAATCTCATTGAGCACTTTTTCAATCTTCTCGTCAATGATTTCCTCCAGTTTGTCAATTTGTTTATAAATCTCTTCACTTTCCTGAATATCTGCTTCTTCTGCCTCTTCCTTCAGTTTGGCAATCTGATCTTCTTCGGACTGAATGCGTTCCTGAATAATTTGTCTCAGCTTATCTGTTTCATTGCGCAGTTCATCATTTGAAAGTGGTGAAATGCGCTCATATTCCTTTTTAACCTGGGCCACAAGAGGTGTCACCTCTTTGATATCCCTGTCGGATTTACTTCCTAATATTTTCCCAAGTATCTTGGTTACAAGTGCCATAATGCAATGCTTTAATGCCTTAAATTTTGAAGTACAAAGGTAATCAATTGTAGGGGCTTAACCCGAAAAGAAAGCAATTATTTATGGAAAACAAATTACTTTTACTATTCAGAAACATTGTTTAACGTGTTACTTTTCAAATTACTTCCTAATTTTGCACCCGATGAAAAAAGTTGTAATTGGTCTTTCGGGCGGAGTGGATTCCAGTGTGGCTGCTTATTTATTAAAGCAGCAGGGCTATGATCTGACTGCGCTTTTTATGGTAAACTGGCATGAACGCGTCGGTGCACTGACCAGTGAATGCACCTGGGAAGAAGATGCGCTGATTGCCCGGATGGTGGCGCAAAAGCTGGATATCCCCTTTCATATTGTGGATTTGAGCAAGGAATACAAGCAGCGCGTGGTGGACTATATGTTTGCCGAATATCAGGCCGGCAGAACACCCAATCCGGACATACTCTGCAACCGCGAAATCAAATTTGACACTTTCCTGAACGAAGCATTGAAGTTTGGGGCAGACTATGTTGCCACCGGGCACTATTGCAGAAAAGATGAAACAGAAGTGAACGGCAAAAAGACTTACCGGCTGCTGGAAGGAAAAGACAAGAATAAAGACCAGAGCTATTTTCTTTGCCAACTCAGCCAGGAGCAATTGGGCAAATCGCTTTTCCCGGTCGGGGAACTGACCAAGCAGCAGGTTCGTGAGATTGCCCGGAATCAAAATCTGCCAACCGCTGAGCGCAAGGACTCCCAGGGGATTTGCTTTGTCGGGAAAGTGGATTTACCCACTTTTTTGCAGCAGCAACTGCAACCCAAAACCGGAAATGTGATTGAAATTCCGGCGGCATTCATGGAGAAGAAGAAACAGATTGAAATTTCTGAAGAAAATTACCGCAAGCTCTGTTTCCCGTTTCCCTATAAACCGTGGCATGGCGAAATCATCGGACAGCATCAGGGAGCGCACTTTTACACCATCGGGCAACGGAAAGGGCTGAACATTGGCGGACACAGGGAACCTTTGTTTGTAATCGGCACCGATGTGCAGCGAAACATCATCTACGTTGGTGAAGGAAAGAAACACCCCGGGCTGTTCCGCCCCGGATTGTTCATTTCAAAAGAGAATATCCACTGGATTCGCCCCGACATGATGATGCAACCCGGCGAAAAGAGCGGGTTCAGATTCCGCATCCGTTACCGCCAGGCGCTGGAAAAAGGAATTCTCCACATGAAAGACGAAGGAGCTTATGTTCTTTTTGAAAATGAACAGCGCGGAATCACTTCCGGACAGTTTGCCGCCTGGCACCTGGAAGATGAACTTATCGGTTCGGGGGTAATCGCCTAAAAAAATGTAAATTCGCAAAAATTTATAGCAGATGATAAAATCAATGACAGGTTTCGGCAAAGCCGAATTTGAGGTGAACAACAAAAAAATCATTCTTGAGCTTAAATCACTTAACAGTAAGCAAATAGACATCGGTGTCCGCATTCCGCCGGTTTATCGTGAAAAGGAGATAGAAATCCGGAAAGTGATTGCCGAAAAACTGATTCGCGGAAAAGTGGACCTGACCATTTATGTGGAAAACCACGGAGAGGAATCGAGCAGCAAAATCAACAAAACCACAATAAAGGAATATTTTGATAACCTGAAAAGTATCAACACGGAACTTGGACTGCAAACCGACCAGCTCACCATGCAGGCGATTCTGCGCCTGCCGGACGTGGTGAAAACCGAATATGAAACCTTGAATGAAGAGGAGTGGCAGGTGATTTCCGAAAACCTGAACAAAGCGCTGGATGAACTGGATGATTTCAGACTGGCCGAAGGCAGGGCGCTTGACGCCGACATTGTGGCCAACACAGAGAAAATCATGGATTTATTGGGACAAATTTCACCTTTTGAAGAAAAACGCATTGAAACCATAAAAAGCCGGTTGACTGAAAATCTGGCCAAACTGGAAATTAACGGCACTGTTGACGAGAATCGGTTTGAGCAGGAAGTGCTCTATTATCTGGACAAAATGGACATGAACGAAGAGAAAATACGGCTGACAAACCATTGCAGGTATTTTCTTGAAACGATAGCCCTGCCCGAATCCAGCGGAAAAAAACTTGCATTCATTTCGCAGGAGATGGGGCGCGAAATCAACACGCTCGGGTCAAAGGCATACGAAAGCACAATCCAGCGGATGGTTGTGGAGATGAAAGACCATCTGGAGCGGATTAAGGAACAACTGCTGAATATTTTGTAACTATGGAAGGAAAGCTCATCATCATTTCAGCGCCTTCCGGAGCCGGAAAGACCACCCTTGTGAGACACCTGCTTCAGCAGGAATTTGACCTTGGATTTTCGGTTTCCGCCACCAGCCGGCAACCCCGTCCGGGTGAAACGGACGGGAAAGATTACCATTTCATTTCTGAAAATGAATTCCGGCAAAAAATTGAAAACGACGAATTTCTGGAATGGGAAGAGGTGTATCGCGGTATTTTTTACGGAACCCTGAAAAGTGAGGTAGCCCGCATCCGGGAAACCGGAAAAAATGTAATTTTTGATGTGGACGTGGTGGGCGGAGTGAACATCAAAAAATATTACGGAAAAGATGCCCTGGCAATCTTCATTGAACCCCCGTCTCTGGAAGAACTGAAAAGCAGGCTAACAAAACGCTCAACCGAAACCGAAGAAAAAATCGGCGTTCGTATTGCAAAAGCAGAAAAAGAGCTGGAATTTGCCAACCGGTTTGATGTGGTTATTGTGAATGAAAAGCTGCCGGATGCCCTGGCGGATGCAGAAAATGCCGTTGCCGCATTTCTTTCGCAGGAAAGCGGTAAAAACAGTTTTGACTGACCAGAAAATCAATCCATAAAATCGAACTGCATGAAACAGACCGCTGCAAAAAAATATCCTGAAAAAATCACCGGATTGTATTTTGGCTCTTTCAATCCGATTCACATCGGGCATTTAGCCATTGCCAACTACATGGTGGAGTTTGCCGGCCTGAATGAGTTCTGGTTTGTGGTTACGCCGCAAAACCCCCACAAGCAAAAAATCAACTTGCTGAATGACTTTGACCGCCTGGAAATGGTGCAATCTGCAATTGAAGGAGACCACCGCATGCAGGTTTCGGACATCGAATTTTTTCTGCCCAAGCCCAGTTTTACCATTGACACGCTGACCTACCTGCAGGAAAGAAATCCGGGTAAAACCTTTAAAATCCTGATGGGTTCCGACAATCTTGAAAATTTTCACAAGTGGAAAAATTATGAGGTGATTCTTGAAAATTTCGGAATAGTCATTTATCCGCGTCCCGGTTTTGACAGCTCCAAAATCCGGCATCCGAACATTTCAGTTGCCGAAAATGCCCCACAAATGGAGATTTCATCTTCTTTTATCCGGGAAGCCATCAAAAGCGGCAAAGATGTTCGCCATTTTCTTCCGGCCAAAGTGTGGGAATTCATCGACAAGAAAGGTTTTTACAGGTAATACCCAACGCATTGTTCAAACCATGAAAACACTCCGGATTATCCTGCTTTCCCCGCTGGCTTTGCTAAGGTTACTGTTTATCCTTTTGGTTTCAGGATATGTGGTGGCTATCGGAACGGTCTGGCTCTGGCTGTCCGGTTTCAGCCGGCGCCTGCAGAATTGGGCGATGCACACCTGGGGAAAAAGTATTTTGTGGGTGTGCGGGGTCAAAGTGAATAAAAACGCGGCCCCTTCCGATTCGCATTTTATTTTGATGCCAAACCACCGCAGTTATCTGGACATTTTCATTGTGGCAGCCTACACGTCAACCGGTTTTGTCGCAAAAGCCGAACTGAAAAACTGGCCATTTCTGAAGTCCGGCGCCAAAATCACCAACACCATTTTTGTATCGCGTTCCGAGTTGCAAAGCCTGCTGGTTACGATGAATAAAATCAAGGAATCAATAAACAACGGAATTCCTGTTGTGCTTTTCCCGGAAGGGACTTCCTACAAAGGGCCGCTGACAAAGCCGTTTAAAAACGGCAGTTTCAAAATTGCCGCCGATGCCGGAATTCCGGTAATTCCCATGGCAATTCACTACAAGGACATAAACGATGCGTGGGTGGATGACGATACGTTTCTGGGCCATTTTTTCAGGCAGATGAGCAAGTCGGTTACCCATGTATCCATCCGTTACGGGAAACCTTTGACACATACTGACTACAAGGCACTTCAGACAGAAACCCGCAAACAGATTCATGCCATGTTGGAAGAGATTATTGCCAAAAAGCGATGACTATCTGTTCTTTCTTCTGAACCAGTAAAAAACCGGAATCCCGGAAAGAGCAGTCAAAATGGCGATAGACGATTCGGTAGGGCGTTCAAAAAAAGCCAATACCAGGATACCCACACTCACCAAAATAAAGAAAATATGAACGACCGGGAAACCCGGAAGCTTCAGTTTACTTTCTCCTTTGATCCGTAGTTTAAAAACGCCCAAAACGGCAAGAATTGGAAAAATTCCCAGGGAAAATCCCATGTAAGCAAGAATCTGTTCAAATGTTCCCGAAAGCACCAGAATGATGGCTATTCCGCTCTGAAGCATCAATGCATTCTGGGGCACCTTAAACCGCGGATGCACACTGGAAACCCATTTGAAAAAATAGCCGTCGCGCGACATGGAATAATAGACCCGCGGACCTAAAATGATGAAGGCGCTGAGCGATGAAAAAAGGGCAAAAGAGATAAGCAGGGAGATGATGGTTCCGGTAAACTCGCCAAATGCCAGGGAGACTGCCACTCCGCCAATCTCAGGCTCGCCCGCCATGCTTTCTGGCGGAATCGCATAAACAAAGAACAGGTTCAGCAACACATACAGAAGCGTTACGATACCGGTGGAAATGAGCAATGAGCGGGGGATGACCCGCATCGGGTTTTTAATTTCGGAACCGATATAAGTCGCAGCATTCCAGCCACTGTAAGCAAACATGATAAACATGAGCGACAGGCCGATGGATTTCCAGCCGCTGAAGTCAAACCGGAAAGGCTGTCCTGTCTCCGGTGCCACTTTAAAATGCTCAAAACTCCCCTGCCCCATTGTGATTCCGGCAATTGCAAGGCCTGCAACCAATACGATTTTCAAAACAGTTAATCCGTTCTGCACTTTTGAGCCTAACACAACCCCCAGCGCATGCAACGACGAAAAAATAAGAATTACCAGAATCGCCAGCAGCTTACTGAAAACTTCCGGACTCATGAAATTTTCCAGTAAAAACCAGGATTGCAAACCGGGGGCTGCCAAAAGAAAATATTTACTGAAACCGATAGCCGAAGCAGCTATTGGCGCCGAAAAACCTACAATGAGCGAAAGCCATCCGCTTAAAAAACCAAGTATCGGATGAAATAATCTGGAAATAAAAGTGTATTCGCCGCCCGCTTCGGGAAATGTGGCTCCCAACTCGCCAAAAGCCAGCGCTCCCGAAAAGGCAATCAACCCGCCAATCAGCCAGAGTGAAACCATCAGAACGGGATTCCCCAAGAATCCCATCAGATAGCCGGTTGTGGTAAAAATCCCTGCCCCGATGATATTGGCAATCACAATATTGATTACCGGGAAAAGGCCAAGCTTTCGCTCAAGTTTTTCAGATGTATTATTCAATTTCTATTGATTTTTGGCAATTTTATAACTGATTGAAACTCCCTGATTATTTTCACCAGCAAGTGTAGTTTTGTAATCATCCCGGCTTTCAACATATTCCAAAAAATCACGGATTCCCATGACCGACAGGGATGTATTGTGCGCGGTGAAGCAACCGCCGGCTTCCAGTTTGGGGTCTAAATCAATGAAATACTGCTTGTACCAGTGCTTGTCGGCATCGCTGAAAACGAAGTCAAATTTTCCTTCAAGCTGTGGAACCAAATCGTGCCCGTTACCTAAGCGGGCATCAATATATTTATCTACACCCGCTTTCACAAAATTGGCTTTTGCCTGCAACCAGCGGTTTTTGTCAATCTCAATGGTAATGAGCTTTCCGCCTGTTTTGCTCAGCGCCCAGGCAATCCAGATGGCCGAATGGCCTGTGGAGGTGCCAATCTCCACAGCGCGGGTATAGCCATTTTCAACAATAATGTCATAAAGCAGCCTTCCATCGGAAAGCGGAATATTCATGTCGCGCCAGTTGCTCACATTTTCTTCAAGAAATGCTTTGATTTTTCTGTCCAGGTTATTTTGCACTTCAGGAAACTGGGCATCTGCGGAAACACAACCAAAAACCACAAATAAAATGACCCAGCTTTTAAATTTCAAAACAATTGTTCGGATGCTTCCAAATGGTTTCCTGTGATGTAATTTCATCATTCTTTCATTAAAAATTTACGGCTTGCAAAAGGGCTGAATTTAACAACAAACCCCGAAAAAACATAAGTGTAAATCTAATAAAATTCCGGCAAATACCGGAATCAAATCTAAATGATTGGCCTCCCTTATGCTAATCGACCTACCGAGTCCCGGTATTATCTTCGTGACTTTTGATTAACCAACTCAAAAATTAAGTCGGTTAATGTCTTTACATCACTTTCAATTGTTCCCTGCATGTATCGTTCATAAACATCGGATTGAGCAGACATTTTCTGCAAGAACAAGTAAATAAAACGTCTAAAAACCAAAAATAAATTTTACTTCAAGTTGTATTATCGGACAACTTGTATTATTTTTGTATTCCAATATGGGAAATGAAAAAATACGACAGATATTTTTGTACAAAAATTATTTCTCTAACTTCTATGAAAAACAAAAAAAGAAAGTCAAAGAGAAAATTCTTTGGACATTTCGGATAATTGAAACGATACCACAAGTTCCGACAGAATATTTGAAACATCTCAAAGGGACTGATGGCTTGTATGAAATCAGGATTCAGTCAGGCAGTGATATTTTCAGGATTTTCTGCTTTTTTGATGAAGGGAAATTAGTCGTATTGGCAAATGGGTTTCAAAAGAAAACACAAAAAACGCCAAAGCAGGAAATTGAAAAAGCATTGAAAATTAAAAGAGAATATGAACTGGAAATCACGAATTTAAAAAACAGAAAATGAGCAGAACAATAAAAAATAAAAACTTGAAGTCTCTTAATCAATTTATTGATGAACAATATGGTGAAAGAGGAACAAAAAAACGTGAATCCTTTGAAAAGGGTTACGAAGAGTTTAAACTTGGTTTTATTATTCAACAGGCACGACTAAAAAAAGGGATGACCCAGGAAGAGCTTGCCGAAAAAGTTGGTACAAACAAAGGCTATATCTCACGGGTTGAAAATAACATTAAGGACGTTCGCATTTCAACGCTTCAAAAAATTGTTGAAAAGGGATTTGGCGGGCACCTGGAATTAGTGATAAAGCTGTAATAAAGAATTTATTCAAAATCATAACCGGGCAGCTCCTTTACATGTTTTGTTACAGCGCCGCTTTCAACAAAAAGCAAAACATCTTTGTCTGAAATGTT